>CACXFD010000113.1 GCA_902766845.1 uncultured Lachnospiraceae bacterium
CGGACTTTTCCTTGCGGTGGATCACGTCCATCTCGGAGAAGCGGAGCGGAAGCTCCTTATAGGAACGCAGCTTGCTCTGGTAGACCTTGATCGCGTTCGGGCAGTTCATGGGCTTGACGCAGTAGGTGTCCGGATCGTCCACCACGTAGGAGACGTTTCCGTCCTCGTCCACATGCTTGGCCGGCAGCACGAACATGCCGTCCATGTAATGATCCCAGTGACCGGACGTGATCCACAGCTCGCGCTTCTGGATCTGCGGCGCGCTGATCTCCTGGTAGCCGTGGCGGTCATGGACGCCGCGCCAGAAGGCCTGCAGGGCGTTGAAGAGCTTCCAGCCGCGGGGCAGCCAGTACGGCATGCCGGGAGCGGTCTCATCGAACATGAACAGCTCCATCTCCTTGCCGAGCTTCTTATGATCGCGCTCGAGCGCCTCGCGCACCAGGGCCTTGTGGGCCTTCAGCTCTTCCTTGTTCGGGAACGCGTACACGTAGATGCGCTGCAGCTGGTCGCGCTTCTCATCTCCGCGCCAGTAGGATCCGGACACGCTCTTGATCTCGAACGCGGCGCCCATCAGCTCCTGCGAATTCTCGATGTGCGGTCCGCGGCACAGGTCGATGAAGTCATCACCGGTGGTATACGTGGAGATCACCTCGTCCTCGGGCAGGTCGAGGATCAGCTCCGTCTTGAACTTCTGGTCCTTGAAGATCTCGAGGGCTTCCGCCTTGGAGACCTCCTTGCGGGTCCAGACCTCTTTGCGCTTCAGGATCTCGCGCATCTTGTTCTCGATGACCGCGTAGTCCTCCTTGACGATGGGCCGCGGCAGCAGGAAATCATAGTAGAAGCCGTCATCGATCTGCGGACCGATGGCGTACTGCACGTTTTCCCTGCCGAAGATCTCGATCACGGCCTTCGCGAGCACATGCGAGAGCGAATGCCGGTAATTGGCGAGATAGAACTTCTGGTACTCTTCCTTGTTCATGGGACTCTCCTCCTTGCGTGCGGCGGCCTGCGGCCGCCCTGAGTGATGGTTCCGGTATGAGGGACGATGGTTCCTGTCTGCTGCGAGAGCCGCGTTCCGCGGCCGCCGTGCGGCCACTTCTCCGCTCTGCTTTCGCGAAAAAAAGTCCCTGCCGGAAAACTGTTTCCGGCAGGGACGTAAAGCTACGCGGTTCCACCCTGCTTGCCCCGGCGCCTTGTGCGCCGCGGCCGCTTCATTTGATGGTAACGGAATCACCGTGCCTGTTCACAGGCCTCTCCGGGGCGGTCTTCCCGCGGCATCCCCCGAAGGCGCTTCCACCGTAACGCGCCTCTCTCTGACGGCTTTTGCCGGGTACTCTTCCCATCATCGATTTAACGGAAATATTATAAAGCACCGGCCGGAAAATGTAAAGCGCTTTTTCCGCGCCCGCCGTCAGGCTTCGCGCCGGGAACGCCTCTTTGGGCGCATACTCGCTGGCAATGGCTTCCGCGATCGTCTTATCCGTGTTCATGTTTCGGTCCGGTCGGCCGTTTTGCACGGCCGCGCTTGCACATTTGTTTCTTTACGGCTATCATAGAAAAAACGGCGTGCCGCATCAAGGCGCACCGGTGAGCATTAGACCGCGGTTATTCTCCGCAAAAAGGCCATTACGATCCATACCCCTCAGATCCGGCCGCTCCGACGGGACGGCCGGCCGGAAAGGACATCATGATTCGAATCGGCATGATCGGGACCGGCGCTCTCGCAGCCCGCGTCTCCGCAACGTTTTCCCCGCTGGACGATCGTTTTGAACGCTACGCCGTCGCCGCGCGCGACGAAAAAAAGAGCCGCGCCTTCGCAGAAAGGCACGGCTGGAAACATACGTATGCTGCGGCGGACGATCTTCTCGCCGATCCGCGGGTGGACCTCGTCTACATCACGACCACCAATCCGAGCCACGAGGAGCTCTGCCGCAGGGCCATCCTGGCCCACAAGCCCGTGATCTGCGAAAAGCCGCTGGCCATGAGCGCGGACGGCGCGCGCGGGATCTGCGCGCTCGCGCGGCGTGAAGGCGTCTTCCTCACCGAGGCCATCTGGCCCTGCTACATGCCGTCGCGCTTTCTCGTGACCGAGCTGCTGCAGGAGGGCGCCATCGGCCGGCTCCGGTCGGTCCGGACGCACCACCGGACTGACGTCACGCGGCTGGCCCGCATCACGGATCCGTCGCTGGGCGGCGGCGCGCTGCGCGATCTGGGCGCCTACGTCTTCTCTCCGATGCTGATGTACGTCGGGGACGAGATCGTCTCGCAGACACTGGTCAGCCAGACCCTGCTGCCCTCCGGCGTGGACGGGACCACCGTCATCGACCTTTCGGTGCGGCCGTACGGGGACGATGCCTCCGAAACGGCGGAGCCCATCCCGGTCCACATCGAGGTCAGCTGCTGCTCCGCGACCGACGAGCGCTTTACCGAATTCACCGGCACGGACGGCATGCTGCGGATCGAAGGCACCAACGATCCGAACGCCCTCCTTCTGACAGACAAAACCGGTCACCTGCGGGAGACCATCCCGGTCCCGACGCAGATCACCGGCTATGAATACGAATTTCTGGCCTGCGAGGCCTCTCTTGAATACGACGAGCTGACCTGCCCGGAACTGACGCACGGTCAGAGCATTCAGATCCAGGAGCTCATCGACGCGTTCCTTCCGAAGGATCCGGCCGGCCGCTGAACTGCGCCGCCAGCCGTTCCACCTGCTCCCGTTTCTCGAACAGCACGCACCCGCCCGCGTGGTCTTCCATCAGCAGGCCGCCGTCGCGCAGCGCCGTGAACAGGCCGGACGCGGCCGCTTCGCGCAGCGACGTATCGCGCACGTTGATGTCGGAATAAGCCGAGAACGGACAGGGCTCCGCCCCGCCGTGCGAGTTGATGTGAAAGAAGCCGCGCCCGGCCGCGAGACACCCGCCCGAAGCCTTTTCATCGCCCGGGAACGAGATGAACAGCATATCGTCCCGCTCGCTGCGCAGCTCATCCAGACGGGCTTCCAGCTTCGCGCGGTCAGAATCGTCCGGCGCCAGCTGCGCGCCTTCCTCCGTGACCGGCACGAACTCGATCAGAAACACGGCCTTGCAGCCGCGCCGAGCCAGCTCATCCAAAAAACCGTCCGACACGCAGGTATCCAGGTTCTCTTTGGTGACCGTGACCGATGCCCCGAAGATGATCCCGCGCTCCTGCAGCCGCTCCATGTTTGCGATCTGGCGCGCATAGACGCCCTGCCCGCGGCGGCCGTCGGTCGCTTCCTGCCCGCCTTCGATACTCATGACCGGAAGCAGATTCCGGCAGCGGTCGAACAGGTCCGCGTATCTCTCATCCATGAACGTGCCGTTCGTGAAGATCGGGAACAGGATATCCGGCATCTTGCCGGCCGCCTCGATGACGTCCCGCCGCAGCATCGGCTCCCCGCCGGCCAGCAGGATGAAGCTGACACCGAGCTCACCGGCCTCCCGGAAGATCCGCAGCCATTCCTCCGCGGTCAGCTGCGACACCGGCGCGGTATCCACGGTCGCGTGATTGGAACGTGAATAACATCCGGCGCAGTGCAGGTTGCAGCGCGAGGTGATGCTCGCGATCAGGAACGCCGGCATATGCAGGCCTTCCGCCTCTTCGCGCGCCCGCACCTTCTCGGCCTTCTTCGTGGCCAGCCCGAACCGCGCCATGAACGCGCTCTCGCGCGGGTTCTTCAGCGTCGCGCGCATCACGTCGCGGACCAGCTCGTCGATGCCGCGCGCCATGTATTCCTGGATATCGATCTTCTCAGCCATCTGCTCTTTCCGCCGGCCCCACGGCCGCGGCGCAGGTCCAAAGACCCGTGCGGGCTGCGCCGTCTTCTGTGCTCGTGGTCCGGTCCCTTTCTCCGGGATGCCCCGATATACGTCAAGAACACCGCCGGAACGATCGGATCCCGATCAGCCCGGCGGCTTGATTATAATATGTATCTGATTCCAGCGTCAATTTTTTTCTCTATTCTCACGCCCGCTCGAACGCCGGATGCCAGGACGCGAAGCCGGCCAGCGCCTCTTCGGTCCGGGTGTAATACCGCACGCCGCGGTCGAGACCGGCGATCTGCTCCATCTCATCGTCCGTCAGCGTGAAGTCCAGGATGTCC
>CACXFD010000114.1 GCA_902766845.1 uncultured Lachnospiraceae bacterium
AGGAGATCTCGAAGAGCCGGCTGTGCGTCGTGAAGTCGGTCGTGCATTACGATTTCGATACGTCGGCCTACGACCACTGCGAGGTGGGCCGTTACATCCAGTACCCGTCCGTGTACATCCCGATGACGGAGGCGCTTTGGCGGCGCGCCGCGGCCCTGTGCCCGGAGCTGACGCCGGTCGTCTGCGCGTCCGGAGACAAGTTCGTGGACGGCGGGGAGAAGAAGAGGGCGCTGCATCAGGCCTTCGGCGCGGACATCTGCGAGATGGAAGCGGCCGGTGTGGTGCTGACATGCGACCGCAACGGCGTGCCGTGCCTGTCCGTCAAGATGGTATCGGACGGCGTCGAGGGAGGGGCGGAAGAGTTTGCCCGCGAGTTCGACCGCGCGAGCGATACCTGCCTGGAGGTCCTGGAGCAGGTGCTGACGGGACTGTAAGAACAGATCATGATCGGACGGGCCGGCTGCCGCGCGGGCGGCCCGCCTTTGAAAGACGGCCGGCACGCACCGGCCGCAATACTTTCCGGGAGGATGTATCGCTATGCCTTACATCATCATCCAGATCCTGGCCGGCCTGTGTCTGCCGACACAGACCAGCGTGAATACGAAGCTGCGTAAGAAGATCGGGTCCCCGATCTATCCCGCGTTCTGGACCTTCCTGACCGCCACGGCGATCCTGCTGATCGTCCGGCGCGTGATCGAGCACGGGGAGACGATCCCGTTCGGACGCCTCCTGGCCGAGCCCTGGTGGATCTGGATCGGCGGGGTGTGCGGCGTCGTGTTCGTCTGCCTGAACATCCTGATCTATCAGCATATCGGCAGTGTGCAGACCGTGATCCTGCCCGCGCTCGGGCAGACCGTGACCGGACTGCTGATCGACCATTTCGGCCTGTTTCGCGCGAACGTGATCCCGATGAGCCTGATGCGCGCGCTGGGCGGCGTGATGGTGCTGGCCGGCGTGCTGCTGGTCACGCGGGCCCGGGTCGGGGGAAGCGCGTCCGGGGAGAAGGAGAGCGGCCTGTCCCTGCTCCCGTGGCAGCTGGCCGCGGTGGGGCAGGGCGTCCTGAACGCGATGCAGACCGCCGCGAACGGCTATGCGGGCCGCGTACTGGGCTCCGGGATCCGGGGCTCGGTCGTCAACTTCCTGGTCGGCCTGACGCTGATCACGATCCTGACGGCCGTGACGTTCTTCAAAAACGGCTCAAAGATCCGCTTCAGCGAGGAACCGTCCCGCTGGTGGATGTGGCTGGGCGGCGTCTGCGGCGTCATCTTCATCACCTGCAACGCGATCATGTCCACCCTGATCGGGAACGGCATGACCGTGGTGGCCGGACTGATCGGAAGCATGACCGGAGGTGTTCTGATCGACCAGCTGGGCCTGTTCGAAACGCCGAAGCGGCCCGTGACGGCGGCCAAGATCATCGGGATCGTCATCATGCTGGCCGGCGCGGCCTGCATCCGGCTGCTGTAAGTTCGGAAAGTCACAGGGACACCGGAAGAGCTGCCGGAATACCGGAAGAGCCACTGGGATACCGGAGCATGAGAAAGTTCGCAAGACCGATGCGGCTCAGGACCGGTCTTCAGGAAGGATCCGCCATGAAACGAGTCATCGGAGTCCTCTGCGGCCTGCTGGCCGCGGCCCTTCTGATCGAATTGCTGTTCTTCAATTTCCGCGCCCTCGAATCGCGGACGTTCGGGCCGGCCGTGCCCTCGGAGGCGTCGATCGCGGCCGGGGAAACGTCGTTTACGGTCTTTGACGGCCCGGAGGCCATGGATATCCAAAGTATCCGTCTGCCCCTGTCGAAGGCCGGCAGCGGCGACTGGGTGGCGGTCCGCCTGTTCGTCACGGACGAGGGCAGCAGCGTGGGCTATGAACTGCCCGAGCTGCAGATCTCGCCTGCGGTCCCGTCCTCGCAGTTTATCCGGCTGAATCTGCACGGCAAGGCGCGCAGCATCACCGTGAATATCCAGGGCGCGAAGCCGGACGACGTCTATGAGCTCGGCGATGTGCTGCTGAACGCGCGTCGTCCGTTTGCGTTCTCGCTTCTGCGCGTGTTCGGCGTGTTCGCGGGACTGGGCCTGTTATGGCTCCTGCGTCCGTCGTCCGTGCTGCACCGCACGAGGGTCCTGGAGGCCGGGCTCTGGCAGCAGGCCCTGCTGGTCCTGATCGTGGCGGTACAGCTCCTGGTGACCGCGATGGCCTGTTCCGCCACCCCGTCCTATGTGACGCCTCCGTGGCGCCATCACCGGCAGTATCACAAGATGGCCGTCTCGCTGACCGAGGGCCGGCTGGATCTGGGCGATGAACCGTCCGCGTCCCTGCTAGCGATGGAAAACCCGTATGATTACCATGCCCGCGTGAGGGATCACGTGGATTACTGGTGGGACGAGGCCTACTATCAGGGAAAGTATTACTGCTATTTCGGGATCCTGCCGGTGCTGCTGTTCTACCTGCCGTATTACCTGGTGACCGGGAACGCGTTCCCGACCTGGCTGGGCGTGCTGATCTGTCTGACAGCGCTGACGCTGGCGCTGGTCTGGCTGCTGTATGAGACCGTGCGCCGGTATTTCCCGCGCTGCTCGACCGGCGATTTTCTGCTGCTCGAGGTCACGATGTTCCTCGGAGGCACGGTGCTGATCGGCGCGCAGTGTCCGACATTCTATTACCTGCCCATCTCGCTGGCCCTCGCGCTGACCGCGGCGGCCCTGGCCTGCTGGGTGCGGGCCGGCCGGGACGGGTACCGCCGCGGCTGGATCGTGGCCGGCGGCCTTTTGATGGCGCTGACAGCCGCGTCGCGCCCGCAGTTCGTGCTCTCGAGCTTCCTGGTGTTCCCGCTGTTGGGCCGGGAGACCATCGAAAGATGGAAGGCCGGCGGGAAGGACCGGACCCGTGCGGTCACATCGGTCCTGTTCGCGCTGGTCCCGTACGTGATCGTGGCCGGCGCGCTGATGTGGTATAACGCGTCGCGCTTCGGGTCCCCGTTCGATTTCGGGGCCAATTACCAGATGACGACGAACGACGTCACGCACCGCGGCTTCCATCCGGACCGGCTGCCGTTCGGGCTGTTTTCGTATCTGCTGCAGCCCGTGTCGCTGATCGGCCGGTCGCCGTTCCTGCGGTCCGTGCCGGTCCAGACGTCCTATCAGGGCTTTACGATCTATGAAACGATGTACGGCGGCCTGCTGTGGTTCTCGCCGGCGCTGGCCGCGCCGGTCCTGCTCCTGGGCCGGCGCGTGCGGGCCGGCCTGAAGGAAAAGAAGCTGCTGGGAGCCGCGGCCGTTTGTGCGGTGCTGGGCGTCCTGGTCGCCTGCCTGGACGTGGAAGCCGGCGGGATCCTGCAGCGCTACTGGATGGATTTCGGATTCCTGCTCAGCCTGCCGACCGTATGGATCGTGCTCACGCGGCTCGAGGAGGCGGAGCGCCTCGGGGAAGCCGTCGCAGCGGAGCGGCGCATGCGCCTGCTGGGCCTGACGGTCTGGTCGGTGCTGATCTGGACGCTGTGGCTCGCGCGGATGCTGTGACTGGGAAGCCCGGAACGGGCGCGTCCGGAGGAATGCGGAGACGGCCGGCCCGGAACGGGCGCGTACGGAAGAGCACGGGAAGGGAAGCCGGGAAGAGCGTAGATACGCCGGCCCGGGGCAGAGGCTCCCGGAAGTCTATGGGGATGACAGCCCGGCCGGGATCTCAGGCCGGGGAAAGAATGAGGAAAGAACGTGGCTCAGATCGTTTGTGAAGACCTGGTGTTGGGATATGAAGGACGGCCGGTGGTGTCCGGGCTCTCGTTTGAGGTGAAGGCCGGGGACTACCTGTGTATCGTCGGGGAGAACGGCTCGGGCAAGAGCACGCTGATCAAGGCGATCCTGGGCCTGCAGCCCCCGATGAGCGGCCGGATCCTGCTGCAGGACGGCCTGCAGCCCAGCGAGATCGGATACCTGCCGCAGCAGACGGACATCCAGCGGGACTTTCCCGCCCAGGTGCGCGAGATCGTGCAGTCCGGCTGCCTCGCGCGCATGAAGCACCGCGTCTTTTTCGGACGCGCGGAGAAGAAGCTCGCGCGCGACTGCATGGAACGCATGGGGATCCTCGACATGGAGAAGCGGTGCTACCGCGATCTGTCCGGCGGGCAGCAGCAGCGCGTGCTGCTGGCGCGGGCCCTGTGCTCGGCGCAGAAGGTCCTGCTGCTGGACGAGCCGGTCTCCGGGCTGGACCCGAACGCCACGCTGGAACTGTACCAGCTGATCCGGAAACTGAACCGCGAGGGCATCACGATCCTGATGGTCACGCATGATATCATGGCCGCGACGGTCTACGCGAGCCACATCCTCCACATCGGGGACAGCGTGTTCTTCGGGACGGCGGAGGAGTACGGCCGCAGCCGGACCGGCCGGGGCTTTCTGTCTGCGGAGGAGGGGATCCTCGGAAGCGGGGGGAGCGGGGGAGGCGGCCTATGAGCGGCTGGCTGTCCCGCCTGGCGGTGTATTTCTCCTACCCGTTCGTGCGGTACGCGCTGATCGTCAGCGTGCTCGTGGGGCTGTGTGCGGCCCTGCTCGGTGTGACGCTGGTGCTCAAGCGCTTCTCTTATATCGGAGATGGGCTCTCGCACGTGGCCTTCGGGGCCATGGCCGCGGCGAGCCTGCTGCACCTGGCCGACGCCACGGTGCTGATCCTGCCGGTCACGGTCCTGTGCGCGGTCCTGCTCCTGAAGACCGGCCAGAGCGCGCGGGTCCGCGGCGACGCGGTGATCGCGATGGTATCGGTCGGGGCGCTCGCCCTCGGATACCTCCTGATGAATGTCTTCTCCGTTTCTTCGAATGTATCGGGCGACGTGTGCAGCACGCTGTTCGGGTCTGCGTCCATCCTGACGCTGACGCCGCGCGATGTGGCGGTCAGCGTGGTCCTGTCCGCGGTCGTCCTGGCCCTGTTCCTGCTGTTTTATCACCGCATCTTCGCGGTGACATTTGATGAAGCCTACGCCCGTGCGACCGGGCTGCCTGCCGAGCGGTATCATCTGCTGATCGCGGTCATCATCGCGGTCATCATCGTGATGGGCATGCAGCTTGTAGGGTCGCTCCTGATCTCCGCGCTGGTCATCTTTCCGGCCATCTCCGCGATGCGCCTGTTCTCGGGCTTTCGCGCGGTGACGGTCTGCTCCGGCGTGCTGTCGGTGATCGGGTCCGTGACCGGCCTTGTGCTGTCCGTCCTCGCGGCCACGCCGATCGGCGCGACCATCGTGGCCGTAGATATCCTGATCCTGCTGATCTGCAGTGTGATCGGGGCGGTGAGAAGACGGTAGCAGGAGCGGGGACCGGCAGCGGGAGAAGGAAAGCGGGAGAAGCGAAGCAGGAGAAGAGAAGAAAACAAATCAGAAAACGATCGAATCACAAAGCCCGGAGGTCCTCCGTTTCGGAGGACCTCCGGGCTTTTTCCGTCGGTCGGCGCGAAGCCCTGCAAAAAGTGCTGCCGCAGGCGTCACAGCGCCGCGGTGATCGCGGCGAGCAGGTCATCATAATCTTCGAGGGCGGGCACGTCGGCGTTCGCGGCGCGGATCGCGTCCGTGGTGCGGAAGAGGAACCCGGACTTGCCGGCGCGGATCATGCCCAGGTCGTTGAAGCTGTCGCCGACCGCAATGGTCTCGAAGCCGATCGACTGCAGCGCGCGCACGGTGGTCAGCTTGCTCTCTTCGCAGCGCATCACGACGCCGGTGATCTCGCCGTCAGGCGCGGTGACCAGCTCATTGCAGAAGAGCGTGGGCCAGCCGAGCTGCTCCATCAGGGGCATCGCGAACTGCGAGAACGTATCGCTGATGATGATCACCTGCGCACGGCTGCGCAGCCGGTCCAGGAAGTCACGGGCGCCGGGCAGCGGGCGGATCTTCGCGATCACGGCCTGCACGTCCGACAGCTTGTAGCCGTGCTCCTTCAGGATCTTCATGCGGTAGCGCATGAGCTTATCGTAATCCGGTTCGTCGCGCGTGGTGCGGCGCAGCTCCGGGATGCCGCTCTCTTCGGCAAAGGCGATCCAGATCTCCGGGACCAGCACGCCTTCGAGGTCCAGACAGACCAGCTTCATAAAGGTCTCCTCCTGCGGGAATGTGCACGGACGGCCTGCTGCGGCCGTCGTCGGGCAAGACTGCTTGTCGGGCATGATCATCGGTCATGCAGGATCATCTGTCAGGAATTGTAACACGGCGCGGACGCTGCCGCAATCGCTTTTCGGGCCCCGCGCTATTCCAACGGGCGCGGCAGTCATTCCCGAACCGCGGGCAGCCGGACGATCGCTCAGCCGCGGGCGATCGGTTCCCGTCCCTCCCGGAGTTTGCGCGCGAGCATCGGAAGCTCCGCGGCCAGCATGCAGATCCAGCCGATCAGATAGGCGATCGGCAGCGATTCGAGGCCGCGGTGGAAAACGAAGAACAGTACGGCCACCGCGATCACGCGCGTCGTAAAGTTGACCGTGCTCGCGAGGAGCGTCACGCCCAGTTCCCCGATGCCGCGGAAATAGCCCTGGACGGAATTGGTCAGGGCCGGCAGGATGTAGATGAACGCGATCAACTTGAGGAAGGAATAGCCTTCCGCGGCCACCTCGGCGTCCTCGGTGAACAGGGACATGATCTGCCCGGTGAACAGGAAGATCACAAGGCCGATGGCCGCTCCGTAGATCAGGCAGATCCGCACGCCGTCGCGGAAGCCCTGCCGCACGCGGTCGGCCTTGCCGGCGCCGCGGTTCTGGGCCATGAAGGCCGTCATCGCGTGGGCGATGTTCTGCTCCGGCGTCAGCGCGAAATCCTCGACGCGGTTGACCGCGGAGAACGCGGCCGCGGCCGCGACCGAGAGCGTGTTGACCATGCTCTGGATCAGGACCTTGCCGAACTGCACGCCGGCCTGCTGCGCGGCGCCGGCCCACGAGAACGCGACCGTCTTTTTCAGGAGCCTGCGGTCAAAGACGAACCAGTCTTTTCCGAGCTGCAGCACG
>CACXFD010000115.1 GCA_902766845.1 uncultured Lachnospiraceae bacterium
CGACTTCCTTCTTCGGCAGAACGTCGAAGGAACCGTCTTCGGCCATGCGCTCGATGGCGCGCAGGCGCGCGATGCGGGACTGGATGGTCTTGAAGTTCGTCAGCATGCCGCCGAGCCAGCGCTGGTTGACGTAGAACATGCCGCAGCGCTCCGCCTCCGTCTGGATGGCGTCCTGCGCCTGCTTCTTGGTGCCCACGAACAGGATGGTGCCGCCGTCCGCGACGATCTGGGCGACCGCCTTGTAGGCGTCCTCCACCATGCCGACCGACTTCTGCAGGTCGATGATGTGGATCCCGTTGCGCTCCGTATAGATATACGGGGCCATCTTGGGGTTCCAGCGGCGGGTCTGGTGTCCGAAGTGGACGCCGGCCTCGAGCAGCTGTTTCATGGAAATAACACTCATGCTTCTTTTCCTCCGTTTGGTTTTTTCTTCCGCCGTCCGTCTGCTTTCTGAAGACCGCTTCTGCGCGGCACCAATCGAAAATCCGGCCCGGCGTGCATAATGACAGCCGTTACATGATAACACAGCGCCGCCGCGAATGCAAGCAAAAAATCATGTTTTTACGCGAAAAAGTTCCCGGAAAGCCGTCTTTCCGGGAACCTGTCCGTTCGATGTTCGATTCCGTCATTCCGATCAGTCCACCAGGCTGATGATGCGGGCCGGGCTGCTGGAGTTCCAGCGGGAAATGATGATGCCCAGCTTGCTGTTGGCGGCATGGATCATCTTGCCGTTGCCGATATAGATGCCGACATGGCAGATGCGGCCGCTTCCGTAAGTGAAGAAGATCAGATCTCCGGGCTGCATCTGGGAAGAGCTGACGCGCTTGCCGTAGCCGGCCTGGGACGCCGCCGAATGCGGCAGCTTGATTCCGAAGTGCCCGTACACGCCCATCGTAAAGCCCGAGCAGTCCGTGCCCTTCGTCAGGCTGGTGCCGCCGAACACATAGCGGTTTCCGAGGAACCGCAGCGCGTAGTTGCAGATATCCTGGCGCAGCTTGGTCTTGGCGTCCACCGGCGTGAACTCCACGGCCTCGCGCAGGCAGTAGCGCACATCCGTATACTCGGCGGAGACGTAGCCGTAGATGTCCTCTCCGTCCTCGTTGATCCCGACATGAATCTTGATCCAGTCGCCGAGATCCTCTTCCACCGGATACCGTTCATTAGTCGCGATCTTGTCCACGACCTTGGCGTCAGTCGAGGGGGATTTGCGGACGTTCAGATTACTCTTGGTGGTCACGATCAGGCGGAGCGCCACGTAATCCAGCGCGATCTCCTTCGCTTCCTCGCCGGTAACGATGTACTGTTTGGAGACATATCCCTTGACGGAGCCGGACTTGATCTGATACCAGTCACCGTCTTCCCCGATGATCTCACAGGCAGCGTTGCGGACCATCTTGCCGATGATCTTTCCCTTGGTGCTCGCCTTCTCGCGGACGTTCAGATAGCCGTCCGGACGGGCGATGCCGAGATTCTCATATGAATCCACGACCGCCTTCTTTTCCTTCATCTCTTCCGACGTCAGGTCATTCAGAGCGCTGACGACATCTTCCGACACCTCTCCGTCGCTGACCGCGCGGTAGAAGTCACCGAGCGCGCCGGCGATGCCGGAATTCGACGTTTTCTGATCCGCGGAATTCTGCTGGACATAGCCCTGGAACGCGTCCTGGCCGGCCGTGGTCACGCTGTTGACGGAGGCGTCCACCGAGATCTCATCCGGAACGACCGGAATCTCCGCCTCGTCGGCCAATGCAGGCATGACGAGCGTCAGCGTCATGATCAAAGATAACAGAATGGCTGTAAAACGTTTATTCATACGAAAACGACCCTTGAAAACCTGTATTTGTTACAAATGTTTTACATTTGTTACAACGAGATTATAGCAAGGGCCGTTATAAATGTCAAGTTTTTTAATAATTGGATCAAAAACGGCGTGACAGGCGAACGGAAGATCCGCTCTACCAGCCGTTTTTTTGTCCGGACCGGGCTCAGCGGCCGGCCTTCCTCTCTTCCGCCAGCATCTGCCGCACACGCTCTACGTCGCGGTTCATCTGTGCGATCAGTTCCTCCCGCCCGGAAAACTTCCGCTCCGGCCGCAGGAACGACAGAAGCTCTACGCGGGCCGTCTGCCCGTACAGGTCCTCGTCGGTATCCAGCAGGTAGGTCTCGGCGCCGCGCGCCGCGCCGGGGACGGTCGGCTTGGAGCCGATGTTCGTCGCGCCGATATAGGTCTTCTCTCCGATGCGGACGCGGGACGCGTATACTCCGTACGGAGGAAGCAGTTTTTCCGCGTCCGGGATCTGGTTGATCGTCGGGAGCCCGAAGGTCCGCCCCAGATGGTTCCCGTGGACCACGGTCCCGGTCACTTCATACGGACTTCCCAGGCAGAGGGCCGCCTCTTCCATCCGGCCGGCCTGCACGCACTCCCGGATCCGTGTGGAACTGATCTCCCGTCCGTTCTCGGTCAGCTTCGGGAACACGGTCACGGCCGTCCCGAAACGGACCGCCTCTTCCCGCAGCAGGTCGATGCCGCCGCGCCTTCCGGCGCCGAAGCGGAAATCGTCCCCGCAGATCAGACGGCGCGTCCGCAGGCGTGCGGCCAGGATCTCTTCGATGAATTCACGGGCCGGCAGGTCCCGGATCTCCTCGAACGGCACGGACACATACCGGTCCACACCGGCCGATTCGCAGCGCAGCCGTTTTTCCGTTTCGGTCAGGAGCAGGCTGTTTCGGACGTCTCCGGCGGTCTGGCGGAACGTAAAGACGATCGTCGCCAGTCCTTCCTCCGCTCCGGCGCGCAGCAGCTCCGAAAGGAGCAGCTGGTGCCCGCGGTGCATCCCGTCGAATTTGCCGATCATCACGGCTGTCGGCCGGTCACTGTGAAGTTGACGGATACTCTCAATGATCTTCATTCGCTCAAAAACATCTTGACCGGCATGAACCGGTTCTTTTCCTTTTTCCAGGTATAGACAGCCGCGAACCGTCCGTCCGCTTCATAGACCCGCACGAGCGGGGCGTCCTTCGGGGCGCCGGACAAGGCCGATGCGCGCAGCGGGTTTCCGTTGCGCAGGAGCTTTTCCGCGTCGTCCGTGGTCACGCGTGCGGCCGGACAGTCGGAAAACGGCAGGTCCACGGGCAGGATCATCTTCCCGACGGAACCGTCCGCCATGGCCGTCTCCACTTCGGACAGGCGCGCGCACGTGTCGATTCCGAAAACGCCGCTCTGCGTGCGGACGAGCCCGGTCAGGCAGGCGCCTACGCCGAGCGCGTCGCCGATATCGGCGATCAGCGAGCGTACGTAGGTCCCCTTGCCGCATCGGATCTTCAGCGTGAACGCCGGCAGATCCGCGCCGGTCAGCTCCAGCTGTCTCACCGTCACATGCCTCTCCGGACGTTCCACGGTCTCGCCGTGACGGGCCAGATCATACAGACGCCGTCCGTCTACCCAGACCGCGGAATACATGGGAGGCAGCTGAACGATCTCCCCGGTAAAGTCCGGCAAAACGGCCTCCAGCCGTTCTCTGGTCACGGCTTCGACCGCCTCGCGCGGCGCGCGGGCCGTGACCTCCCCGGTCGCGTCGAGCGTGTCGGTCGATACGCCGAGCACGGCCTGCGCCTCGTAGGTCTTTTCCTTATCGGTCAAAAAATCGCAGAGCTTCGTCGCGGAGCCCAGGCAGACCGGCAGGACGCCTTCCGCCATCGGGTCCAGCGTGCCGGTATGGCCGATCCGCTTCTGGTGCAGAATACCTCTCAGACGCGCGATCACGTCATGAGAGGTATAGCCCTTCTCTTTATATACGTTCAGGATCCCGTCCATCGGTCAGCCTCCGATCAGGGCCTGTCCGACCGCTTCCAGCAGTTTTTCCCGTACCTGTGCGAGCGTGCCCGTCAGCGAGCATCCGGCCGCACGGACATGTCCGCCGCCGCCGAAGACGGCGCAGACCGCGCTGACGTCGGTCTCATCGTTGGAACGCAGGCTGGCCTTCCACTGGCCCGGTTCCAGTTCATACAGGAACACTGCCACGCGGACGCCGCCCGTAACGCGGAGCTGGTCGATGATGCCCTCGATATCCTGGCTGTTTCCGCCTTCTGCCAGAAGCTGCGGCAGAGAGATATACGAATGGATGATCTGCCCCTCCCGCTCCAGCTGCGCCTGCAGCAGGGCCTGTCCGAGCAGGCGGTTCTGACGAAAGCTCTTGCGGTAGAACGTCTCGTCGATGATATGGGACGGCTGCGCGCCGAGCGTCACGAGCCGGCCGGCCGCGCGCATGGTACGCTCCGTCGTGTTGGAGTGCTTGAAAACGCCGGTATCGTGCACGATGCCGAGATACAGGGCCGACGCGATCTCCTGCGTGATCCGCTTTTCCTCCATTAAATAAAAGAGGACCTCGCAGGTGGAGCTGGCGTCCGATTCCACATATGTCTCCTGCGCGAACCGCGTGTTGGTGACATGATGGTCGATGCAGAAGCTCCGCTTCGCTCTCTGAAACGCGTCCCTCACCGGAGGAGTCAGCCGTTCGAACGTGCTGGCATCCAGCGCCAGCGCCAGATCGAAGTCATCCGACGTCTCCCGCACGGCCGCCCCGGCTCCGGGCAGGAACCCGAAGCTGTCCGGGAACGGTTCCAGACAGACCGTGATCTTCCGGTCCGGATCCAGCGACGCCGCGTAAGCGGCCGCGGCCAGACACGCCCCGACGCAGTCGCCGTCGGGACGCACGTGTCCGGTGATCAGCAGGCTCCCGGCCCCGGCAAGGATCTCGTCAAGCCTCGTCATCGGTCTCCTCCTCGCGCTCCGGGATGGCGGCGACCGCCTCGTCGATCTTGCGGATCAGTTCCACGCCGTGGGCGATCGACGGATCGCCGTAAAACGACAGTTCGGGCGTGTTGCGCAGGTTGACGCGGCGCGCCAGCTGGCTGCGGATGAACGGCGCGGCCTGACGCAGCCCCTTGACCGTTTCTTTCAGCTCATCCTCCGCGCCGAGGACGCTGATATATACTTTGCAGGTCTTCAGATCCGGCGCCACGGACACTTCGGTCACACTGGTCATCGGACGGATCCGGGGATCCTTGACCTCGGTCCGGATGATCTCGGAGAGGGCCTTCTGGACCTCCCCGTTGATCCGGACGTTCTTCACACTGTTTTTTCTCATCGAGAATGCCTCCTTCGCTCAGCGAGGGACCTCGACCATGATGTAGGCTTCGATCGTATCGTCCTCCTGCAGATCGTTGAACTTGTCGATCACGATACCGCATTCGTAGCCGGCCGCGACTTCCTTGACGTCGTCCTTGAAACGCTTCAGGGAAGCCATGGAGCCCTCGAAGATCTGTTCGCCGCCGCGGCTCACGCGCACCTTGGCTCCGCGCTGGAACTTGCCGTCCAGCACATAGGAACCGGCAATGGTGCCCACGCCCGACGCCTTGAACAGCTGACGGACCACGGCATGGCCGATGACCTGTTCTTCGTAGATCGGGTCGAGCATGCCCTTCATGGCGCGTTCGATGTCCTCGATCGCCTGATAGATCACGTTATAGAGCCGCACGTCGACCTTCTCGCGCTCCGCGATCGAACGGGCCGTGGCGTCCGGACGGACGTTGAAGCCGATGATGATCGCGCCCGACGCGCTGGCCAGCGTGACATCGGATTCGTTGATCGCGCCGACGCCGCTGTGGATCACCTTCACGACGATCTCGTCGTTGGAGAGTTTGAGCAGCGACTGCTTGACGGCTTCGACCGAGCCCTGCACGTCCGCCTTGACGAGCAGGTTCAGTTCCTTGAGGTTTCCGGCCTTGATCTGGTCGAACAGATCGTCCAGGCTCATGCGGGCACGGGTCTCTTCCAGGAGCTTCTCGCGGCCTTCGCGGATGAAGGTCTCGGCGAACGCGCGGGCCTCCTTATCCGTCTCGGTCTGGACCAGGATCTCGCCGGCGCCCGGGACCTCGGACAGGCCCAGGATCTCGACCGGCGTAGACGGCGTGGCTTCCTTGACCATGCGGCCGTGATCGTCCATCATCGCGCGGACCTTGCCGTAGCAGGAGCCGACCGCGACATTGTCGCCGACATGCAGCGTGCCCTTCTGGATCAGGACGGTCGCGACCGGGCCGCGGCCCTTGTCCAGCTTGGCCTCCAGGACCAGCGCACGGGCGCGGCGGTTCGGATTGGCGCGCAGCTCGAGCACGTCCGCGCTGAGCAGGATCATCTCGAGCAGGTCCGTCAGGCCTTCGCCGGTCTTGGCCGACACCGGCACGAAGACCGTGCTGCCGCCCCAGTCTTCGGGGACCAGTTCATGCTCGGCCAGTTCCTGCTTGACACGGTCCAGATTGGCGCCGGGCTTATCCATCTTGTTGACCGCGACGATGATCTCGACGCCGGCCGCCTTCGCGTGATGGATGGCCTCCACGGTCTGCGGCATCACGCCGTCGTCCGCGGCCACGACCAGGACGGCGATATCCGTCGACTGGGCGCCGCGCATACGCATGGCCGTGAACGCCTCATGACCGGGCGTATCGAGGAACGTGATCTTGCGGCCGTTGATCTCCACCATGTAGGCGCCGATGTGCTGCGTAATGCCGCCGGCCTCGCGGTCCGTCACATGGGTCTTGCGGATCGCGTCGAGGAGCGACGTCTTGCCGTGGTCGACATGGCCCATCACACAGATGACCGGAGGACGCTCCACGAGCGTCTCTTCGGGATCTTCCTCATCCTTCAGAAGTTCGGCGAGAACGTCGACCTTCTCCTCTTTCTCCGCGAGCACATCATAGCTGAGCGCGATGCTCTCGGCGGTCTCGAAATCGATCTCCTGGTTGATCGTGACGATCTTTCCTTCCAGGAACAGTTTCTTCACGATGGCGGACGGCTGGATCTTCATCTTCTCCGCCAGTTCCTTGACCGTCATGGTCTCAGGCAGCACGACGACCTTGATCTCGGGCTCCTGGTTCTCGGCCTTGGTCTGGACGAAATCCGCCTTGTTGGGACGCTTGCCGTTCCGCGTCTCTTCCTTGCTGAAACGGTCTTCCTTGCGATACCGGTCCTTGGAACGGTTGTCGGACCGCTTGGCCGACGGCTTGCCGCTTCCGGCCGGCGCCGGCGCAGCCGCCCCGCGGGAAGGAGCTCCGGGACCGCCTCCCGGTCCGCGTCCGGCCGCTCCGCGCGAGCCGGGTCCTCCCTGACCGCCGCGATAGCCGCCCTGGCCTCCCGCGCCGCCTTGACCGCCGCGATAGCCGCCCTGGCCACCCTGGCCGGCACGGTTTCCCTGACCGCCGCGGTATCCGCCCTGGCCGCCTGCTCCGCCCTGACCGCCGCGGTATCCGCCCTGACCCGGACGGCCCTGGCCGCCCTGGCCGCGTCCGGCTCCGCGTTCACGGTTTTCGCGGGGACGGTTGGCTTCGGCTTCCTGTGCGCGCATCAGCGCGACGCGGCGCGCCGCTTCCTCGCGCAGGCGTTCCTGTTCCGCCTTCTGTGCCTCCAGACGCGCCAGCTCGGCGCGCTCTTCATCGGTCATGCGCGGGACCACCGGTTCCGGCTCGGCCGCTGCCGCAGGCTGCGCGGGACGGACCGGCTCTGCCGGCTTCTCCGCCTTCGGCGAGGCGGCTGCTTTGGCAGGCGCTTCCGCCGCCTTTTCCGCCGCCTTTTCCGCTGCCTTTTCCGCTGCCTTTTCCGGTTTCTTTTCCGAAACGGCCTTGGCCGCTTCCTGCTGCGCTTTGGCTTTCGCCGCAGCTTCCGCCTCTTCCTGACGGCGGCGCTGCTCGGCGAGCTCCTCTTCCCGGCGGGCACGCTCGGCGGCGGCCGCGGCAGCGCGTTCCTCCGCTTCCTTCTTCTCCTGAAGGACGCGGCGGCGCTTCTCCGCTTCTACCTCTTCCACGGTCCGGGCGCCCTGCGGCACTCCGATCCGGCGTCCGCCGTAGGCGTTCCCACCCTGACCGGGACGGGCCGGCGCCTGGCCGGGACGCGTTCCCGGCTGGCCGGGACGCTGCGGCTGGCCCTGCATCGGACGGCGCTGCTGCGGGCCGCCCGGACGGCGGTTATTGCTTCCCGCGTTCTGGGAGCGGAATACGACCGACACGCGCTTCTTAACCGGTTCCTGCTTTTCGCCGGCCTTTGCAGCCGGCTGGACCGGCGCGGCGCCGCTTTCCGGCTTCGGAGCTTCCGGAGCCTTTGCGGGCGCAGGATTCTTCGGCGCCTCAGCCGGCTTACCGGCTTCCTGCGCTTTCGGAGCGTCCGCCTTCGGGGCCTCTTCCGCTTTTGCCGGAGCCTTTGCCGGTTCCGCTTTTTTGGCATAACGGCGGCGCAGCCTGTCTGCCGCCTCGTCCTCGACCGAACTCATCGTGCTCGACAGTTCGATCCCCTCTTTCTTCAATTCTTCCAGGACCTGCTTTCCGGTCAGTCCCAGTTCTTTTGCTATCTCATGCACTCTTGCTTTCGCCATACAGTCAACCTCCTGTTGTTCCGTCCGTCAGTAATGATCCGATCTGATCCGCAAAGCCCCGGTCGGTGACCGTTACGGCAGCGGTCTCCGCCCGGCCGATCGCCCGGCCCAGCTTTGCTTTATCTGCATAGAGAGTCATTGGTATGCGGTGATGGGCACACAGATCCGACAGCTTTTTCCTTGTGTTTTCGGAAGCGTCCGCGGCCGCGATCACCAGAACGGCCCTGCCGTCCCGGACCGCGCGCTCGGTCAGAAAGCTTCCGCTGCACAGCCGTCCGGCCTTGGCCGCCAGCGACAGATACGAAAGGACTTTATCCCTGATCAACCGGAACCATCTCCTTCGCGAGCGCATCGTACACCTCCGGACTCACCGCGGCGCCCAGCGCGTGTTCGAGCGCGTGGGAACGCGCCGCCTTCGCGAGGCACTCCGGCTGCCGGCACAGATACGCGCCGCGGCCGTTCTTACGGCCGGTCGCGTCCGAAAGGATCTCCCCCTCCGGCGTCCGTACGATCCGCATCAGTTCTTTTTTGCTCTTCATCTCGCCGCATCCGACACACCGGCGCTGCGGGATCTTTTTCTGTCCGCTCACCCCATACCTCCTGTATGGTCCTTATGCTTCTCCGGCTTCCTCCGGGACGCTTCCGTCTTCCGGAAGCTCCTCCGCGGGAGCTTCGTCGCCGAAGCTGTAATCCTCGTAATACTCCTCGTAGCCGGCGTAATCCTCGTTCATGTCCTCGGTATAGCCGATCTCATCGAGCAGGCCGGATTCGCGGGCCTGCGATTCGCTCTTGATATCGATCTTGTAGCCGGTCAGACGGGCCGCCAGGCGCGCGTTCTGGCCGCTGCGGCCGATCGCCAGCGACAGCTGGTAGTCCGGCACGATGACCTGCGCGGTCTTCTCATCCTCATCCGCGATGACGACGATGACCTTCGCCGGGCTCAGCGCGTTCTCGATCAGGATGGCCGGGTTCTCGTCCCAGTTGATGATATCGATCTTTTCGCCGCGCAGCTCGTCCACGATCGCATTCACGCGGGAACCGTTCACGCCGACGCAGGCGCCGACCGGATCCACGTTGGGATCGCGGGACCAGACGGCCATCTTGGTGCGGGAGCCGGCTTCACGCGAGATCCCCATGATCTCGACGATGCCGTCCCGGATCTCGGCGACCTCGTTCTCGAACAGGCGCTTGACGAGTTCCGGATGCGTGCGGGACACCAGGATCCGGGGACCCTTCGTGGTGTCTTCGACCTTCAGCACGTAGACCTTGATGCGGTCCGTGGGCTCAAAGTGCTCGGTGCGGACCTGCTCGTTCTCGTTCAGGATCGCGTCGGCCTTGCCGAGGTTGACCGAGATGTTATGGCCCAGATAGCGCTGGACCACGCCGGTCACGACCTCGCGCTCCTTGTCATGGTACAGATCATACATGACGCGGCGCTCTTCCTCGCGCAGTTTCTGCAGGATCACGTTCTTCGCGTTCTGCGTCGCGATGCGGCCGAAATTGCGGGACTTGATCTCCACCTGGGCGATGTCCCCGAGGCCCAGCGTGGGCTGGATCTTCCGGGCGTCCTCGAGGCTGATCTGCTCGACCGGGTCCTCGACGTCCTCGACGACTTCCTTATCCATGATCACATGGTATTCGCCGGTCTCGCGGTTGATGTCCACATGGACGTTCTCGGCCTTGCCGAAATGCTGCTTGCAGGCCGTGATCAGCGAATCTTCGATCGCCTTGAAGATCACGTCCCGGCTGATGTCCTTTTCCTTCTCCAGAACGAGGAGAGCGTCCATGAGGCTCTCTTCGACTTCTTCTTTTTTGGTTCTTCTGACTGCCATCTTTTCCGGTGTCCTCCTTGGTCTGTGGTCTTGTCTGCAGCGAATGTATGAAAATGCCCGTAGGCAGAATGTCCGTTATTTCCGGACGGCCGCCGCGGCCGGCGGTCCGTTTCCGTGGTCCGGATCAGAAGTCGAGCGCCATCCGGATCAGGGCCAGCGCGGAGCGCTCAAACGTCTGCTCCGTTCCGTCCTCGCGGCGGATGGTCACGGTCTGCGGATCGTAGGCGATCAGCTCGCCTTCCTGCTGTTTTTCCTGCGCGGATCCCTTATACAGGCGGATCTCGATCCTCTGTCCGACGGCGCGCGCAAAGTCGCGTTCTTTCTTCAGCGGCCGCCCGAGTCCCGGAGAACTGACCTCCAGGAAATAGCTGTCCTCGATCAGGTCCTCCCGGTCCAGCTCCGCCTC
>CACXFD010000116.1 GCA_902766845.1 uncultured Lachnospiraceae bacterium
GTGGTCCTGGGCGAAAGCGGCTGCGGCAAGAGCACCATGCTGAACATCATCGGCGGCATGGATACCATGACGCACGGGGAGCTGATCGTGGACGGCCGCGACATGTCCCGTCCCACGGAGCAGGAATTGACGAATTACCGGCGGAATTTTGTGGGCTTCATTTTCCAGAATTACAATCTGATGCCTAACCTGACCGCCCAGGAAAATATCGATTTTATCGCCGAGATCTCGAAAGATCCCATGGATTCCGCGGAAGCGCTGGAAATGGTGGGCCTTAAAGGCCGGGAAGGCAATTTCCCTTCCCAGATGAGCGGCGGCCAGCAGCAGCGTGTTTCCATCGCCCGGGCCTTTGCCAAGCGCCCGCGGCTGATCCTGGCGGACGAACCGACCGCGGCGCTGGATTTCCAGACCGGCCAGGAAGTTCTGATGGTCATGGAAAACGCCATCCGGCAGACCGGCACCACGATCGTCATGATCACCCACAACGTGGAGATCGCCAAGATGGCCAACCGCGTGGTCAAGCTGAAAAACGGGAAGGTGCACAGCGTCCGGGTCAATATGCATCCTCTGTCCGCCTCCGACCTGGTCTGGTAAGGAGGTCGGGCATCCATGAAAAGGACACAGCTAAAAGATTCCGTCCGCAACGTGCGGCGGAAGATCATATCGTTCCTGTCCCTGATCCTGATCGTTTTTCTGGGCGTTCTGGGCTTTTTCGGAACGCACTACATGGGGCGGGAACTGAAAGAGTCCACGGAAAAATTCTACCGGCAGCAGAATTTCAAGGACATTATCATGACCTCCTCCCTGGGCGTGGGCGACCCGGAAGTCCAGCGGATCCGCGCCCTTCCGGACGTGGAAGACGCCGAAGGCGTAACGCTCCTGGGCGCGCAGCTGGCTAAAGGGAATAAGGGCATTTCGGTCACCATGCTGACCCGGACGGAACGGATCAGCATCCCGGAAGTCGTGGAAGGAAAGCTTCCGACCGGCACGGATACCGTTGCGCTCGGCTATCAGGCCATGTCCGATCTCAAAGCACACATCGGGGACCGCGTGACCCTGACGGTCACGGACCCGCTGATGCCGAACTGCCTGATCGAAAAAGAATTTACCGTAGTCGGCAAGATCAATCAGCCGGAGTATCTGCGCAAAAGCCGCACCCTGATCGCGATGGTCTCGCCGGAAGCGCTGGACCGCCGTGCGACGATGGAGTCCTTCACCCGGGTCTATGTGAAGGCGAAACTCCCGGAAGAAATCGAACTGCTGTCCCCGGAATACCTGGAGCAGGTCGCGCGCGTCACGCCGTCTTTAAAGGACCTGTCCGAATCCCTGGGTATCACCCGTCTGGATACGATCAAAAATCTGGCGCTGGACCGGATCGGCATCCTGAACTATCCGGCGCTGGAGCCCCTGAATAAGGCACTGCGTTCCATGCCGATGGACGAGATCATCAGCCGCATCGCCGGCGATCCGGACAAGCTGATCCCGAACCTGAAGAAGGGGGTCGAGGCGCTGCGGAACGCGGATCCCGCCATGATCAATGACCTCATCAGTCTCATCCCGGAGAAAACGCGGGAGAATATCCTGAGCATGCTGAACCGGCCGGACAATGACCTGAACCGGTATTTTTCGGAAGTCATGACCGGGATCGCGGACGCGCTCGAAAAGAACCTCGGCACCATTGAAAAAGTGGTGAAGGGAACCAACTGGGTGATCCTGGACAACCGGTCCGACGAAGGCTATCTGGATATGCGCTCCAACGTCACTTCCTGCAGCCGGATCTCCCTGGCGTACGGCATCCTGTTTGCCGGCGTCAGCATGCTGGTCTGCTTTTCCACACTGACGATCATTATTACGGAACAGAAGAAGCTGATCGGTGCCACAAAGGCCTTCGGCTTTTTCAGCCGGGAAGTATTCGGCAAATATCTGCTGTTCGGGGAGGGCGCCGCTCTGATCGGCGCGGTGCTCGGTGCCTTGACCGGCGGCCTGCTGGCGGGCCTGGTGGTCAACAACTACATGAAGGCCTATACGCTCACCGATATCGTCCGGAACAGACCGGCGGGCCTGATCCTGATCATTGTCGCGGCCGTGGCGCTCCTGATCGCGCTGGCCTGCCTGATCGCGTGCAGGAGCGTGCTGAAGAGCTCCGCCGCATCGCTGATCAACGGGACCGACCAGCTGATCAGGAAGAAAGGGCACGGCAAGGCGAAAGCCAAAGGAGAAAAGAGCGGTTCGCTGTATTCCCGCCTGATCCTGCGCAACATGGTGACGGAGCTGCCGCGCGTGATCATTTCCGTCATCATTATCGCGGGCAGCCTGATCATCATGGGCGTCGGCTTCACGCTGAAGTTCGCGACCATGGACATGATCGAGCGGCAGAAGAACGAGATCCACCGCTACGACGCCCGGATCACTTTCGGCGGGGCCTCGGAAGAGGACGTGAAGCAGGTCAAGGAAAAACTGACCGCCGCGGGCTACGAATATATCGAAGCGCTGTCGGAAACGCATATTTTCGAAGCGTCCACCGGACAGGAGGCACTCAGCCTGCTGGCCGTGCCGGGCGATGACTTCACCCGCTACCTGACGGTGCGGGATCCGAAGACCGGACAGATGCTGACCCTGCCGCGGGACGGCGTGCTGATGCAGATCCGCATGAGCGAAGTCTATAATCTGAAAGCGGGA
>CACXFD010000117.1 GCA_902766845.1 uncultured Lachnospiraceae bacterium
AGAGCAGGCATGACCGGATACGATCCGACACCTTACACAAAGGACCAGATAGAAAAAGAGCTTTAATATGTGCGCGAGGCCATGGAAGGAGGAGCTTTCGGCGGATCGTTCGGCTTCATGTATGAGCCCGACCGCTATGCCAAGGAAGACGAAATCGTCGCGTTTGCAAAAGAGATCGCAAAGTACGACGGCATCGTGACGATCCATCCGAGAGCCTGCTCGATCGTCAGCGCGGATTATCCGCTGCTCACGAAGAAGTCCCATCTTGAAATGGGTCTGGACGAGGCCGTGGACATCATGAAGAAAGCCGGCTGCCGCCTTGAATACAGCCACCTGATCTTCACCGGACAGCGCAGCTGGAAGCTGCTGGATAAGATGCTGGCCGTGTTCCACCGCGAGCGCGCGTTGGGCCGGCCCATCGCGTTCGACAACTACGCGTTCCATTACGGCGCGTCGGTGATCACGGTGGTCTTCCCCGAGTGGTATGCGCAGCTGTCGAAGGAAGAGGCAAAGAAACCGATCAACCGCTTCAAGCTGCAGCTCACGATCCTGATGTACCGCAAGGTCCTCGGGATCGACTGGGACGATATGGTAATCGCCTATATCTCGGACGACCATCCCGAATACGAAGGCAAGACCGTCCCGCAGGCCGCCGCGGAGGAGGGCCTGTCCAACCTTGATATGTACCTCAAGCTGGTGGAGCTGTCCGGCCGCGCCGGCAGCATCTATCTGGGGAAATATTATAACGACGAGATCGTGCGGCGGCTGATGGAGGATGACCTGTCGGTGTTCATGACGGACGCCTGGGTCGAGGAGAAAGGCCTGCAGAACATCGCCGCGTTCCAGACGTTCCCGCAGTTCTTCCTGCTGGCAAGACGCTGGGGCATCCCGACCGAGAACGTGGTCCGGAAGATGACCGGGGCCACGGCGGACCGCTACGGCATCCCGCAGCGCGGCTACTTAAAGCCCGGCTATAAGGCGGATGTGACCGTGCTGGACCTTGATTCGATGCACGTGGACGAGAGCCGTCCGGACTTCACGCCGACCGGGATCGAACACGTCTTTGTCAACGGCCAGGCCGTCATCGAAGACGGGACCTACCGCGGCGGGTGTGCCGGCAAGGTGGTGCTGAAGCGCTGAACCGCGCGGGCGCCGGAGGCCGGACAGCGCGGCTGCGTAGAATAAATTGAGAAGCGTTCAGGAAGGAGGCCAAAGGATGAAAAATCGATATATAAAAAGAATCGGTATCGTTCTGGGCATGGCGGTACTGTGCTGTTTGATGTGCCATCCTGTCCACGCGAAAGAAAGCTCGGAGGCCTGCCGGTTCCTGACGGACCATGGATTTTCGGAAGATGTTGTGAAAAACTATCCGGAAGAACTGATTACGGAGCTTTATGAAGACTACGCAGGCAGGTCCTTTGAGGTGTGGCAGAGCCTGCAGGGGAAAGAAAGTGCCCATCAGATCTATGGATCCATGCTCCCGGCAGACGATCCGGCGCTTTCCAAAACGCTTCTCTTTCTGACGGAAGACGAGACAGATCCCATGCGTATCACCGGGGTCGACCTGATCTTTGGCTTTGCCTGGAAGACCGCGCCGGCCGCAGCCCGGGAAGATGCTCTTACGATCTACTGGGATCAGGGAACTCTGGCGCCGGAGAAAGCCGAGGATATCCGAATCGTTATCCTCAGCGGGGACGGACAGAGAACGGTGCTGAACGGGGATTCTGAACAGGTGGACGCCCTGTCGGGAGACGTGGGACGGAACGGTTCCGTAACGTTCCCGGTTCGAATCGCAAAGCCGACAGAGACGTCGCCGGCACCACACGGATATGCCAGAGCCTCCTTCTCCGTTGCCGGAGGGATCTGGAAAGAGGAAAGGCAGACGCCGCTCCGTTTCGACAGTGTGGGCGCGTACTATACCGTTCCCAACGGCAGCAGCTCTTCTGCCATCAAAGAGCAGCGCTTCATCGATGTTCACGGCATGCTCCCCGGAGAGTTCGTCCGGCGCCGCATCGTGCCGGCCGTTTTAGCCGGGGCGGCCCTGTTTGCCCTGGGCTTCTGGCTGGGAGGCCTGCGTCATCGGGCAAAAGCCCGAAGAGAGGCCAGAGAAGAGCCTCAGGAGCACCGGCAAGGACACCGGTAAAGAAGACCGATAAGGAAGGCCGGTAAGGAAGGCCGGCCTGCCTTGACAACCCGCACCGATTTCGCTATAATACCGCATACAAGCCGCTTCGGCGGCCATACACCAACAGCTTTGACGGGGCCAAGTAGGGAGCGCACCACTCACAGAAAGCAGCCGGCCGATGAGAGGCGCGGGCAGGACGCTCTTCGAATACTCCCCCGAGCTCTGCGCTGAACCCCTTCGCCTTGCCGGGGCGGACCGGCGGACCGCATGGGATCGTGCGGGCCGCGCGGACGGATCACCGGATGACGCGGGACAGTAGGCGGCAGCGGGCGCGACCGTTATATCGCAGGCATATCGGCCGAAAATGACAGTGTCCGGCTCTTTTTCAGAGACGGCTGCCGAGTCAGACCTGTATGCCCGGAGGCAGCCGCCCGGCTGCGAAGAAAGGTGGTACCGCGAGACATCCCCCCTCGTCCTTTTATAAGGACGGGGGTGTTTTATTTTGGCGGCGGGCAGCCGCACGGAAAGGAAAAGAACATGCAGATCTACGAAGAACTGAAGGCGCGCGGACTGATCGCGCAGGTCACGGACGAAGACGAGATCCGGGACCTGATCAACAACGGCGGGGCCACGTTCTACATCGGCTTCGACTGCACCGCGGACAGCCTGACCGCAGGCCACTTCATGGCGCTGACGCTGATGAAGCGGCTGCAGCAGGCCGGGAACAAGCCCATCGCCCTGATCGGCGGGGGCACCACGCTGATCGGCGACCCGTCGGGCCGCAGCGACATGCGCAAGATGCTGACGAAGGAAGACATCGACCATAATGCTGAATGCTTCAAGCGCCAGATGGAGCGGTTCATCGAGTTTGGGCCGGGCAAGGCGCAGATGGTGAACAACGCGGACTGGCTGCTGGACCTCAACTACATCGAGCTGCTGCGCGAAGTGGGCACCTGCTTTTCCGTCAACAACATGCTGCGCGCGGAGTGCTACAAGAACCGCATGGAGAAGGGCCTGTCCTTCTTTGAGTTCAACTACATGATCATGCAGTCCTACGACTTCTACTACCTGTTCCAGCACTACGGCTGCAACATGCAGTTCGGCGGCGACGACCAGTGGTCCAA
>CACXFD010000118.1 GCA_902766845.1 uncultured Lachnospiraceae bacterium
AGGGGAAACGGTCTAAACCGCGGGGGAAAAGTCGTCCTATTGGAGCAGTGTAAAAGCTCATTGGGGGGCGGCAGCCAATGAGGTGAACTGGAAGCGGGTGGCAGATCCGATCTGCAGATTGCAGCATGCAGGACTGGATGCCAATGTGGTGGGCCCGGTGAATGCCATGTGGAAAGCGATGAATTTCTGCCGCGTCCGGGAACTCGATCTGAAACTGGTATGGCAGCTGATGTTTTTGCCCGGGATCGGAACAGAAGATCGTGAAATGGTCCGGGCCTTTATTCTTCAAAATTGTTGCCTGGCATGAGGACAGGGTGTCATGGTTTTGCCGTCTTGATCAAGCGTTACCGGTCGTATGCCACTGATAAATGCCGTTCAGCAGTTCCGCACGTTCAAGCCAGAAGGTCGGAAGAGACCCGGCCGCATCCTGACTGAAAAAGATCCTGTCACGGGACGCCGCAAAAAAGTAGAACCGGGCGCCATCCGAAGGATACGCAAGGTCGGCCAGGTGACGTCCGTCCGGTGTGTACAGATGAAGCGCGGAAGCTATGGGAGAACTGATTTCCAGCGACTGCGTGCCATAGATCAGATCGTCGTCACAATACCATTTTACAGCGTTCTTTTCCGAGACGATCAGATGTGAGAAGGTCTTATCATCCTTTGCATCATCGTAGCAATAGACGCCGTCATCCGCCAGAACATACAGGGAATCGTTCTTGAAAAACAGCTGACCCGCCGGATACCCTAAGGGATAGCCCTCCAGGACCGAATCGAGATTGAGGTCCGTGATGTTCGGCCTTTCCTGCTTGTTATACCAGTTCCAGTTCTCCAGATCGAAATAATTGATTCCGGAGCTGCCGGGCTCGGCAGTCACCCCGCGTTCGGCGTCAAACACGCCGGGACGATTGTCACCGGTCCGGTAATAGAGGATCCCGCCGTACGGATAAGCGGTAAGGGATACATTGGTGCGGCCGCCATCAGAAGACAGCTGCGGGGAGGGGGAGATCCAGCTGTCCGCAGAGCATTTTTCAAAGCGGTCATAGCTCGCTGCGGGATGAGACAGGATCGCTTCCTCCGGCTCTTTTGAACCGATCGTGTAGCGGAAGAGACTATAGGCGTAGACAAACTCGTCGGATGCCGGATCCAGGGGCTTTTCCGCCTGCCAGCCGGCGATCAGGTAATTCCGGTGAAAGACGGCTGTCGGGTAAGCCTCAGCCGGGTCCAGTTCATGGGCGGGGAAGGCGTATTCCTCCGTATGCGGGCCGCCCGAGATGTCCATGGAGTAGATCCACAGAGAAGCATCTTTGTGGTCCACGGAACAGATCCGGTCCCCCACGATTCCAAAGGAGGGGAGGTCTTCGTTCAGGTATGCGAAACAGTCCCGGCCGTCGTGACGGCATCCCTGCCGGGAACAGACGGGCTCCCAGGCCAGCGTTTCTTTGGGAGAACGGTACAGATAGATGCTGGGCGCCGTCGGATCGTTTTGGAAAACGGCTGCATAATAGGTATCATCTGTTTCCGCAAAGGCGGAGCGGCTTCCGCTCCCATAGACGGAAAGATTGTAATCGATAACGGGGACCGGTGCGCTGCGGCGGCAGCCGGTACAAAAGACGAAGAACAGAAGCAGAAGCCATAAAGCTTTCTTTCTCATGGACGTGCCTCTCTGAAATGCGGCGTTTATTAACAGTACACTCGGAAGGAATCTCGGAACGGGACACCTGAAAAGAAAAGGGTTCGAATAATACATAGTCAACGCTGGAATCATTATAAGAGTTGAACAGCCATTTGTCAAAACGGAAAAACGGCGATGCCGGGCGGCCAAGCGGGCCGCCCTTTTTTTCTTGCGCATCCCGCCCGAAAGCATTATAATGTTACACGTATGATTCTGCAGATAACGATCGTTTTTTTCAGGATAAGGAAGAAGGAAGCAAACAAATGGAAAAGAACAGCGGAAGAAAGACAAACGTGACCGGCGAGGGCAAGAGCGTCTATAAGCGTGGCGACGGCCTCGGCACCGGTCCGGTCGGCACCGGTTCGGGCCATATCCCCGGGACCGGCGGGTCATCCGGCGGCGCTTCGGGCGGCCGCGGGACCGGCGGACGGCGCAGCCTGGGCGGGAGCATGCTCCCGATCCTGATCGTGCTGGCCCTCGTGCTCGTCGGAGGCGGCGGGCTCTCGGGCCTGTTCGGCGGGGGCGGAAACAACAGCCAGACCACGCCGGTGCAGACCGCGGCCCCCACGCAGTCCTACGTGACGCCCACCCAGGCGCCCACCCAGCCGTCGCAAACCTCGTCGGGCTCCAGCCTGATGGACCTGCTGCTCGGCGGCAGCGGCGCCCAGGCCGGGGCCACCGCGTCCGGAAACGGCTGGACCGTCTCGTCCAACGTCGGGAAGCTGAACACGTCGGTCTCGCCGCAGGCGCGTGACAAGTTCACGAAGCTGAAGGGGAACGGGAACGACACGGTCACGATCCTGATCTACATGTGCGGCACGGACCTCGAGAGCCGCAGCGCGATGGCGTCGCGCGACCTGCAGGAGATGCTGAACGCGAAGCTCAGCGACAAGGTGAACATCATCCTGTATACCGGCGGGTGCAAGAAGTGGCAGAACAACGTGATGTCGTCTTCGACCAACCAGATCTACCAGATCTCGTCGAAGGGGCTGGCCCGTCTGGAGGATGACCTGGGCGCCAAGTCCATGGTCAGCGCGGATACGCTCCTGTCCTTCCTGCAGTACGGCAAGCGCAACTTCCCCGCGAACCGCACGATGCTGATCTTCTGGGATCACGGCGGCGGCTCCCTGTCCGGCTACGGCTATGATGAGAAATTCGCGAACGCGGGCTCGATGCGGCTGGACCAGATCAATACGGTCCTGTCGAAGGCCGGCATGCAGTTCGACGTGATCGGCTTCGACGCGTGCCTGATGGCCACGGCGGAGAACGCCCTGATGCTGAGCAAGTACGCGGACTACATGATCGCCTCCGAAGAGACCGAGCCCGGTGTGGGCTGGTACTACACCGACTGGCTGACTGCGCTGTCGAAGAATACGTCGATGTCCACGCTGGAGCTGGGCAAGAACATCGTCGATTCGTTCGTGGAAGAATGCAGCCGTTCCTGCAAGGGGCAGCAGACCACGCTGTCCGTGGTGGACCTCGCGGAGCTCGGCCAGACGCTCTCGATGGATCTGGCGGCCTTCGCGCGGGATACCAAGGACATGATCACCGGAAACGAATACAGCGTCGTTTCCAATGCCCGCAGCAACACGCGTGAGTTCGCGCAGTCTTCGCGGATCGACCAGATCGACCTCGTGCACTTCGCGGGCAACGTGGGCACCGAAGAGGGCAAAAAGCTGGCCCAGACGCTGCTGTCCGCGGTCAAATACAACCGCACCGGCAACATCACGAACGCCTACGGCATCTCGATCTACTTCCCGTACCGCAAGGCGTCGGGCGTGAACACGGCGGTGGCCATCAACGACCGGATCGGCATGGATGACGACTATTCCGCCTGCATCCGCGAGTTCGCGAGCCTCGAGGTCAGCGGCCAGGCCGCGGCCGGCGGCTCCTCCACGGGTTCGCCGTTCGATTCGCTGTTCGGCACGCTCGCGAATACGAGCTCGTCGCAGAGCTCCGACCAGATCTCGCAGCTGCTGAACCTGTTCCTCGGGGGCGGCGGCCAGTCCTCCTCCGGCAGCAGCCTGATCAACGGCCTGTCGGGAGACGCGCTGAGCTTCTTCACGGGCCGCTCGCTCTCGACCGAAGACACCGCGTCCTACATCGCGGACAATCAGTTCGACCGGATGAATCTGCTGTGGCAGGTCAAGGACGGCACGCCGGTGCTGTCGATGCCGGAAGAGCAGTGGGACCTGATCCAGAGCGTGGACCTGAACGTCTACGTGGATGACGGCGGCGGCTACATCGACATGGGCCTCGACAACGTCTATGAGTTCAACGAAGACGGAGACCTCGTGGGCACGTGGGACGGCTCCTGGCTGTCCATCAACGGCCAGCCCGTGCCGTATTACCATACGGACACCACGTTCGATTATGACGCGAAGACGGCCTGCATCCAAGGCTACGTGCCGGCCATCCTGACGCACACGGAAGGCACCGGGGCCGACGCGGAGACCACGGAACTGCGCGTGAAACTGATCGTGATCTTTGACCAGGACAACGAGAACGGCTACGTGGCCGGCGCCCTGCGCGACTACGAGGACGGGGAAGCGGAGACCGAGGCCCGCGGCCTGATCGAGATCGAAAACGGAGACCGGATCGACTTCCTCTGCGATTATTACAAGTATGACGGCACCTATCAGGACAGCTACCGGATGGGTGATCCGATGACCGTGGACGGAGACCTCGTGATCTCCAACACGCGCATTCAGGAAGAGACGGTGGCCCTGTATAAGCTGACCGATATCTACGACCAGGAATACTTCACCGAGAAGATCCCGCGGTAAGCGGGACGGCCGTGTGTGGCCGGACCGATCCGGCCGGAAAGGATACGCATGTCGACTGACCGTTATGTAAGCCCGCTCTCGGAGCGCTACGCGAGCCGGGAGATGCAGGAGATCTTCTCCCAGGACAAGAAGTTCCGCACCTGGCGGCGCCTCTGGATCGCCCTTGCGGAGAGCGAGAAGGAACTAGGCCTGCCCATCACGCAGGAACAGATCGATGAGCTCAAAGCCCACGCGGACGATATCAATTACGAGGACGCGCGGCGGCGCGAGGCGGAGGTCCGCCACGACGTGATGAGCCATGTCTACGCGTACGGGCTGCAGTGCCCGAACGCGAAGGGCATCATCCATCTGGGCGCCACCTCGTGCTACGTCGGGGACAATACCGACCTGATCCTGATGACCGAAGCGCTGCGGCTCGTCCGCCAAAAGCTGCTGAACGTGATCGCGCAGCTCGCGGATTTCGCGCAGGCGCAGAAGGACCAGCCGGTCCTCGCGTTCACGCATTTCCAGCCCGCCCAGCCCACCACGCTGGGCAAGCGCGCGACGCTCTGGATCCAGGACCTGCTGCTGGACCTGGAGGATCTGGACCACGTGCTCTCCTGCATGAAGCTGCTGGGCTCCAAGGGCACCACGGGCACGCAGGCGAGCTTCCTCGAGCTGTTCGGCGGGGATCATGAGAAATGCCGCGCCCTGGACCGGAAGATCGCGGAGAAGATGGGCTTTGCGGGCGTCTATCCGGTGTCCGGGCAGACCTATTCCCGCAAGATCGACAGCCGCGTGCTGTCGGTGCTGGCCGGCATCGCGCAGAGCGCGCATAAATTCTCGAACGATATTCGGCTGCTGCAGCACCTGAAGGAAGTGGAAGAACCGTTCGAAAAGTCTCAGATCGGATCGTCGGCCATGGCCTATAAGAGAAATCCGATGCGCAGCGAGCGGATCGCTTCCCTGTCCCGCTATGTGATCGCGGATGTGCTCAATCCTGCCATTACCGCGGCTACCCAGTGGTTTGAGAGGACCC
>CACXFD010000119.1 GCA_902766845.1 uncultured Lachnospiraceae bacterium
CCCAGGCGTCGGCCGGACGATCCACCTTTTCATAGGCGTGGGCCAGATAATACATGGCCTGCACGCTGTCCGGCGCGATCGCGAGCGCCCGCTCCAGGTATGCGATGCTCTGCTCCCGGTTTCCGTTCACATAGGCTGACACGCCGGCCTCATACAGACGCCCGTAATCCGAGATCCCCAGCACCTGTTCCAGGTCCCGGTAGGTCTTCTGATAGCCCTCGTAGGAAACGGCTTCCCCGTTTACCTTTACGAATTCATCCATGGCTCCGAGCGTATCGCCCTCCAGATAGACCGCGACCGCTTCGAGGAGCGTATTGTAGTTGGTGATCACACCGTCGTCACCGGTGTAGGTGGCCAGTTCCGCCTGCAGCTGCTCCACGTCCTTTTCCAGCGACGTGATCCGGCTCGCGAGTGCCTCCCGGTCCGCGTCCTTGGTCGCGAGCTTGGAGTTATAGCTGACCACGATATCGGCCTGCTCCTGCTTGACGTCCCGGATCTGCTCGGGCATGATCCCGTACCAGACGATCATGCCGCCCAGGATCAGGCCGGCCAGCAGCACGAGCGCCATCTTGCCGATCATGCCGGTGGACCGGTAGGTCGGGATGATCACATCGTTCCGGTATGCTTCCGCGGCGCTCTCCTCGACCTCCTGCTCCGCTTCTTTCCGGCTCTCCCTGCGCAGGAGGCGCGCCTGCTTGCGGAACTCGTCGCTCTCGCGCAGGTCTTTGAGATACCCCTGCGTGACCGGGTTGGACGGGTCGATGGTCAGGGCCTTTTTCAGGACCTTCATGGCCTTGGCCGGTTTCCCATGCTTGAGGTACAAAAGTCCCAGCAGCTGATGGGCGCGCAGGAAGGTCCGGAACGTGCTGATGCAGCTGGTCAGCTGCAGGATGGCCGCGTCCTCCTCCCCTTCCCCGATCTGCTTCAGGGCCGTGTTGTATTTCCGGATGCATCCGTTCATGCGGTCCAGCCACGCATCGTGCTTCTGGAGCCTGGCCAGATACTCGGATGCACGGTTGTTCTCGGGCTGCAGGTCCTGGCTGATGACCCATTCCGAGACCGCGCTGACCAGTTCGCCGGTCGCAAAATAGACGAGGCCCAGCAGGTTCCGGGCATCGGTATGGTATTTGTTGAACCGCAGGCTGGTCTGGAGGCTCACGGCCGCGCCGGACAGGTTCCGCACGCGCGCCATCTCCAGTCCCTGGTTATACCAGGCGTTGGATATCCGGATCAGCCGGGTCCGTGCGTCCGGCGCATTCATCTCCGGGCCTCATCCTGCTCCTGCAGCAGCTGCAGCAGCAGGTCCGTCATGTCTGTCATATCGCGGCTCAGCACGGTCTGCGCGGTCTCGTCCACTTCCGCGCTCGGCTGATACCGTTTGATCTCTTCATCGAAATCGATCATGTCACGCTTCCTCCGTCTCAAAAAACGACAGGGCTTCCCCGACGATGTATAAGCTTCCGGCGATCACGGCCGTCTCTCCGGGCCGTTTCTCCGCCAGCACGCGCCGGCAGGCGCCGGCCACCGTATCTTCCCATGTGATCTGTTCCGAATCGGTCTGTCCCGCGAAGATCCGCTTGGCTTCCGCGAGCAGTTCTTCCTGCGCCAGCGCGCGCGAAGTGGCGGCCCGTGTCAGGATCACGCGGTCAAAGCCGCAGTCCGCGAGCTGCCGGAGCATCTCCGGATGGTCCTTGTCCGCGCTGACCCCGAAGACCAGCGTCTTTTTTCCGCTCCGGCCCTGCATGAACTGCGCCAGCCGGCGGATCGCGGGCGGATTATGCGCCCCGTCCAGGAACACGCCCGGCCGGATCTCCTGCATGCGCCCGGGCCAGCGCGTCTTGAGCAGTCCGCGCTGGAACAGGCGCTGACGCTGCGCGCCCTCAAGGTCCTCTTCCGGTATCAGCACGCCGGCCGCCATCAGCGCGATGGCCGCGTTCACGCTCTGATACTCCGCCGGGAACGGAACGTCCACGATCTCTCCGGAAAAGTATTCCCCGGTCAGCTGCACGCGGATCCCGTCCAGCGACCGCCCGACCACGCGGGCGTCCTGCGGCCGGATCCCCCACGCCGGCGCTCCGAGACCGGCCGCGGTCCGTTCGATCACGGCCGACGCCTCCGGCTCCGACGCGTCGTAGATGACCGGCACGCCTTTTTTGATGATCCCGGCTTTTTCCCCCGCGATCTGCGCCAGTGTATCGCCGAGGATCTCCGTATGGTCCAGGCCGATCGACGTGATCAGGCACAGGCCCGGCCGGCAGATATTGGTCGCGTCCAGGCGGCCGCCGAGCCCGGTCTCCAGGATCAGGATGTCCGGCGCCGCGGCCTCGAACCAGACCATGGCCATCAGGAACAGCATCTCGAAGAAGGTCGGGAAACCGTCTCCCTGCGCTTCCATCTGCCGCGCGGCCGGATAGACCGTATCGAACGCCTGACGGAATTCAGCCTCCGTGATCTGGCGTCCGCAGGCCTTCATGCGCTCTTCGATCCGGATCAGGTGCGGCGACGTGAACAGGCCGGTACGGTAGCCGGCTTCCTCCAGCACGGCGGACAGCATAGCGCAGACCGAGCCTTTGCCGTTGGTCCCGGCCACATGGACGGTCGGGATCTCCCGCGCCGGCTCGCCGAGCAGGCGGTACAGTTTTTTCGTATGATCCGGCGCGTGCTTGTGCGTGAACCGCGGCAGCGACAGCAGAAACGCCGCCGGATCTTCCACGCGTTCGGCCGTGCCGATCCGCGTTTCCTTCTCTTGTATCATGTTGATCCGACCTTTCCCGCAGGGGCGGAGCCCGCCGCGGCCGCGGCACGGGCCGCCGTCTCTTTCGCGTGCTTTTCCGGCAGCTGCGAGAGCAGCACGGCCGCAAAGATCAGCGCGGCGCCGCCCAGTTCCCGCGGCGAGAGCATCTGGTGCAGGACCACCCAGCCCGCGAGCAGGGCGAACACGCTCTCCATGCTCATCAGGATGGACGCCACCGCGTCCGGAACGGACCGCTGTCCGAGGATCTGGAACGTATAGGCGATCCCGTTGCTGATCACGCCGGCATAAAGGACCGGCAGCCAGCCGGCCAGCACGTCCTGCATGCGCGGCTGTTCGAACAGCAGCATGAAGACGCCGGCCTCGGCCGCGCAGAAAAAGAACTCCAGGCAGGACAGCTTCACGCCGTCCGTCAGGCGTCCGTAATGGCTGACCAGCATGATCTGCACCGAGAACACCGCCGCGCACAGCAGCATGAACACATCGCCGGAGGAGATATACAGGTCCTCCCGGGTGATGCACATGAAATACATGCCGAGGACAGCGAGCGCGATGCTCAGCCCCACGCGCCGCGTGACGCGGCGTCCGAGCGCGAACCCGAAGACCGGGACCAGCACCAGATACAGGGCCGTCAGAAAGCCGGACTTGCCGACCGACGTCGTCAGCATGCCGGTCTGCTGGAACGCGCTGGCCGCAAACAGGGCCGTGCCGATCAGGAACCCGCCGAGCCAGAGCGCCTTCGGGTTCTCCGCCTTCTCCCGGAGCCGTCCCGTGACGGCCAGGAAGACCAGCAGGACCGCGACGCCCACGACGTTGCGGGCAAAAATGTAGGTATAGGGGCCCATGTACCGCATCCCGACGCTCTGCGCCACGAACGTACTGCCCCAGAGGACCGACGCGGCTGCCAGCAGCAGCGCGCCGGTCTTTTGAGATCGTTTCATCAGTCCCGGTTCTTTCAGTCTTCTTTTTCCCGGATGGCCGCGTGGAACTCCTGCAGGCTCCGGACCGGCAGGAAGCCCTTGTCTTTCTTCAGGGCCAGGATCCCCTCCGCGCCCGCGCGGGCCGCAGCCATCGTGGTCATGTACGGCACGCGGTGCTTGATGGCTGCCTTGCGGATGTAGCTGTCATCGACCGTGGACTGCTTTCCGACCGGCGTGTTGATGATCAGGTCGATCTGCCGGTTGGTGACCGCGTCCAGGATGTTCGGGCGGCCCTCCTGCAGCTTATAGATCTTCTCCACGGGCACGCCCGCTCCGACCAGCAGCCAGTAGGTCCCGCCGGTCGCGAGGATCTTGAAGCCGCACTCGCAGAACGCCTTCGCGATCTCGACGGCCTCGCCCTTGTCGCGGTCCGAGATGCTCATCAGCACGGTGCCGGACAGCGGCAGGACGGTCTGGGTGGCTTCCTGCGCCTTGTAGAAGGCTTCTCCGACCGTATCCGCGAGGCCCAGGACCTCGCCGGTGGAGCGCATCTCCGGTCCGAGGACCGG
>CACXFD010000120.1 GCA_902766845.1 uncultured Lachnospiraceae bacterium
GCGCACCATCAAGTACTTCGCGGAGCTTGCCTGAGTCGGACTGTAACAGAACGCAACCCAGTCTGCGGGGTCCGGTCGCTGGGACCGGGCCCCGTTTTTATGAGATCGAAACAAGGGAGAGAAGACGGATGTTAAACAAAAAGACCGTAGATGACCTGAAGAATCTGAAGGGCCGCCGCGTGCTGGTCCGCTGCGACTTCAACGTTCCGCTGCAGGACGGCGTGATCACGGACGATACCCGCATCACGGCCGCGCTGCCGACCATCAACAAGCTGATCAGCGAGGGCGCGAAGGTGATCCTCTGCTCGCATCTGGGCAAGGTCAAGGACGGCCCCAATGAAAAAGAGAGCCTGGCTCCGGTCGCGAAGCGCCTGTCCGAGAAGCTCGGCAAGGAAGTCGTGTTCGTCAGCGATTACAACGTGACCGGCGAAGCGGCCACGAAGGCGGTGGAAGAGATGAAGGAAGGCGACGTCGTCCTTCTGCAGAACACCCGCTTCCGCGGCAAGGAAGAGACCAAGAACGGCGAGGAGTTCTCGAAGGAGCTCGCCGACCTCGCGGATGACTATGTCTGCGACGCATTCGGTTCCTCGCACCGCGCGCACGCGTCCGTCGTGGGCGTCACCAAGTACATCACCGAAAAGGGCGGCACCAACGCGGTCGGATACCTGATGGAGAAGGAGATCGCCTTCCTCGGCAACGCCGTGGAAGATCCGGTCCGTCCGTTCGTGGCGATCCTCGGCGGTTCCAAGGTCTCCACGAAGATCTCCGTGATCAACAACCTGCTGGACAAGGTGGACACGCTGATCATCGGCGGCGGCATGGCCTACACGTTCTTCAAGGCGCAGGGCAAGGAGATCGGCACCTCGCTGGTGGAAGACGATTATCTGGACTACGCGAATGAGATGCTGAAGAAGGCGGAAGAGAAGGGCGTGCGCCTGCTGCTTCCGGTGGATACCGTCGTCGCGAAGGAATTCAGCAACGATGCTCCGTCCCGCGTCGTCGAGGGCTCCATGGAGCCCGATGAGATGGGCCTGGATATCGGACCCAAGTCCTGCGAGCTGTTCGCGCAGGCGGTCGCGGACGCGAAGACCGTGGTCTGGAACGGACCGATGGGCGTGTTCGAGTTCCCGAACTTCGCGCACGGCACCGCGGCGATCGCGGAAGCGCTCGCGAAGATCGACGCGACGACCATCATCGGCGGCGGAGACAGCGCGGCGGCCGTGAACAACCTCGGCTACGGCGATAAGATGACCCACATCTCGACCGGCGGCGGCGCCTCTCTGGAATTCCTGGAAGGCAAGGAGCTTCCGGGCGTGGCCGCGGCGGACGAGCGCGACTGAGCAGACTGACAGACGAGCACCATAGCGCGCATCCGGCGGCCCGCGGGTAACGGGCCGGCCGGACGCGCTTTACAGAAAGGATCCGATCATGCGCAGAAAGATCGTAGCTGGAAACTGGAAAATGAACATGACGCCCTCTCAGGCGGTGGCTCTCGCGAAGGAGCTGATCCCGCTCGTGGAGAGCGAGAACGTGGACGTGGTGTTCTGCGTCCCGGCGATCGACATCGTCCCGGTCGTGGAAGCGGTCAAGGGCACGAAGATCGCGGTCGGCGCCGAGAACATGTACTTTGAGGACAAGGGCGCGTTCACCGGAGAGATCTCGGCTCCGATGCTCGTGGACGCGGGCGTCAAGTACGTGATTCTGGGCCATTCCGAGCGCCGCGAGTATTTCAAGGAGGACGATGTCCTGCTGAACAAGAAGGTCAAGAAGGCCTTTGAGGCCGGCCTGACCCCGATCCTGTGCTGCGGCGAGACGCTCGAGCAGCGCGAGCTGGGCGTGACGCTCGACTTCATCCGGCTGCAGCTGAAGTCGGATCTGGCCGGCGTGACGGCCAAGCAGGCCGCGTCGATGGTCATCGCCTATGAGCCCATCTGGGCCATCGGCACCGGCAAGACCGCGACCAGCGATCAGGCCGAAGAGGTCTGCGGAGCCATCCGCAAGCTGATCTGCGAGCTGTACGACGAAGCCACCGCGGAAGCGATCCGCATCCAGTACGGCGGTTCCGTCAACGGCGGAAACGCGGCGGAGCTGTTCGCGAAGCCCGACATCGACGGCGGCCTGGTCGGCGGAGCCAGCCTGAAGGCGGACTTTGGCAAGATCGTCAATTACTAAATCAGACGGAACGGTCTGTGCACGGAAAAGCGGCCCGGGAGATTCCCGGGCCGCTTTTTCGCTTTTCAGAAGGACCGTGAAGATGCAGCCGCTCTCTCGTGCGGCGGGCTTTTGCCGGGAATCACCGGCGCCGGACGCGGACGCAGCCGGCCCCCGAAGCCGGCGCAGGCACAGAGAGCAGAAGTCCCTGTGCGCGGTCGAACCGGTACGCGTGATCTGACAGGCAGTCCTCCGGCGCCACGAAGGAGCGGTTCGCGGACCGGATTATCTCGGGGAACGATTCCGCGTCGATGGGCTGGGAAGCCGGGATCAGGATGACCTCATGGACGCTGGAGGGCAGCAGGTACAGATCGCAGCCGGCTGCGTCGGCGATGCGCTGCAGCAGGCCCGGGTAGGAGATCACGGCGGCTCCGAGATGGAGCAGACAGTCGGAGAAGATATAGAAGCCTTCGGAAAAGCCGGTGGCTGCCAGCTGAGCGATCCGCGTCTCGAAGGGCGGCATGCCGGCGACCGCGTCGATCAGCGGGCGGCCGGACGAGAAGACAGCCTCCATGTCCTCCATGCTCAGAAGGACCGGGGGATGGAGCCTCTCCGAGTTGCGGATCGCGGTCTCGATGACGTCATCCTCCGTCATGCCCCAGAGGCGGAGCATGGCAGGACTCACGGTCGAGGAGATGCAGCGTTCGTGGGAATCCTCGATCAGCAGACGCGGCACCAGCGTCAGGTCCGCCATCTTCCGGCGCGGGGAGCCTTCCGGCAGCGGGCAGGCCGTTTCCGGGCCGATCAGACGGATGCACAGGGACGCCAGGGCGCGTTCACGGCTGTTTCGCAGCGCATCGTTCATTACAGTGACCTCCTTTCCGGCAAAGTGGCCGGTTTGAATTGATTTTTTTGACGGAATCGTCTATAGTGTAGGACATGAAAGGATGATCCTCCGGCGCTGGACACGGCCGGGACCGGATCTGAGGTGGAATATGACACTTTTAGAGCAGTGGAGAGAGGAAGCATACGAACAGCAGCAGACCGACAGCCGCCGCATGACGGAGTTCTGGGGCCGCTATTTCGAAGCGGAAAAGTCAGTCTATGAGAAGCTCCTGGCGGAGCCGGAGACGGAAGTGCGCGGAACGGTGAAGGAGCTCGCGGAGAAGTATGAGATGCCCCTGACCTGGATGATGGGCTTCCTCGACGGCATCAATGACAGCCTGAAAGAGGCCAATCCGATCGAGACCGCCGCGGAGGATACCGAGGTCTCTCTGGCGTTCGATCCCGAAAAACTGTATTACAACATGGTGGCGGCCAAGGCGGACTGGCTGTATGAACTGCCGGCGTGGGAGGATATCCTGACGGAAGAACGGCGCAAAGAGCTGTATCATCAGCAAAAGAACTCGATGACGGTCCGCAGGGAGAAGAAGATCTTCCCGAACGACCCGTGCCCCTGCGGAAGCGGCAAGAAGTACAAGCACTGCTGCGGACGGAAGAAGTAAGGGATCCGGGCATAACCGTTCCGATACGCGGTATAACTTTTGATTGCAGGAATTGCAATTCCCATATCTGCATGCTATACTGCAGGGTAACAGACTTTTACGCGGAAAGGAGACGCTCATGAAAAAGATGGTGCTGTCGGTCCTGGTCGATAACGAGGCCGGCGTCCTGAGCCGTGTCTCCGGACTTTTCAGCCGCCGGAGCTACAACATTGACAGTCTGACCGTGGGCGTCACGGAGGATCCGTCCGTGTCGCGCATCACGATCGTCACGAGCGGAGAGCCGGAAACGCTGGAACAGATCCGCAAGCAGGTCGCAAAGCTGGTGGATGTGATCCAGATCGAGGAACTGGCTCCGGAGGAATCCGTTGCCCGCGAACTGCTCCTGCTGCAGGTGGAGGCTTCGCCGGAACAGCGCCAGCAGGTCATCTCGGTCGTGAACATCTTCCGCGGAAACATCGTTGACGTGTCGGATCATACCATCATGGTGGAGATGACCGGCAACCAGAGCAAGCTCGATACCTGCATCCAGCTGCTGAGTCAGTACCACATCCTGGCGCTGGCCCGCACGGGTGTGACCTCGCTGCGCCGGGGCGCCGCGGGAGAAAAGTAAAAACCAAGCCCGCGGGGCAAAGGAGGAAACGGAATGGCAAAGATCTTTTATCAGGAAGACTGCGATCTGTCCTATCTGGAGGGTAAGACCATCGCGATCATCGGCTACGGCAGCCAGGGCCACGCGCACGCGATGAACCTGCGGGATTCGGGCTGCAACGTCATCATCGGCCTGTATAAGGGGAGCCGCTCCTGGAAGAAGGCGGAGGATCAGGGATTTAAGGTCTTCACGGCCGGCGAAGCCGCCAAGCAGGCGGATATCATCATGATCCTGATCAATGATGAGAAGCAGGCGGATATGTATAAGCAGGAGATCGAGCCGAACCTCGAAGAAGGCAACATGCTGATGTTCGCGCACGGCTTCAATATCCACTTCGGCTGCATCAAGCCTCCGAAGTTCGTCGATGTGACGATGATCGCCCCGAAGGGCCCGGGCCACACGGTCCGCAGCGAATACCAGGCGGGCAAAGGCGTTCCGTGCCTGATCGCCGTGGAGCAGGATGCGACCGGCAAGGCGCAGGATATCGCGCTGGCGTACGCGCTGGGCATCGGCGGAGCCCGTGCCGGCGTGCTGGAGACCACGTTCCGCACGGAGACCGAGACCGACCTGTTCGGTGAGCAGGCCGTGCTCTGCGGCGGCGTCGTCGCCCTGATGCAGGCCGGCTTCGATACGCTGGTGGAAGCGGGCTACGATCCCCGCAACGCATACTTCGAATGCATCCATGAGATGAAGCTGATCGTGGATCTGATCTACGAATCCGGCTTCTCCGGCATGCGCTATTCGGTTTCCAATACCGCGGAATACGGCGACTACGTGACCGGTCCCAAGCTGATCACCGAAGAGACCCGCAAGACCATGAAGAAGATCCTGTCCGACATCCAGGACGGCACCTTCGCGAAGGACTTCCTGGGCGACATGAGCGGCAGCGGCCGCATGGTGCACTTCAACGCGATGCGCCGCAAGGCTAAGGAGCATCCGTCGGAGAAGGTCGGCGAAGAGATCCGCAAGCTGTACAGCTGGAACGGCGGAGAGAAGCTGCTGGATCAGTAAGCGGGATCCGCACGCGAAGAGGACAAAGACCGGTGCAGACCGGTCCGCGGGCACGGCAGCCCGCGGCGTGCGTCAGAATCAAACAGAAGAGGGCGGTGCCGTGCGGCATCGCCCTTTCATCTTAAAAAGACCGGCCGGACGTGTCAAGCGTCCGGCCGGCTCTTTTTGACGGCAAATGTCATTTTTGCGGTCCGTTTTTCCGAAAGCGGTCACCGCGGTCCGCTTTTGCGGACAGGGCCCGGCGGTCCGCAGCGCACCGCGGCGCGTTACTTGTAGTCAAACCCGCTCGGCTCTCCGATGGGCCGGTCCAGCAGCTCCGGATGCGCGAAGATGTGGCGGATCAGCTTGAGGCTCCGCGCGAAGTAGAACCCGTCCGCGATGCGCTCATCCAGCGTGGCGCCGATATCGATCAGGTCGCGGACCCGGCGCGTGCCGTCGGGCATCAGGACCTCCTCCTTGCGGAGCGTACCGATGGTCACCATGATGCTGTTGGTGCCGTAATTGTTCAGGTGATGGTAGACCGACGGACACGAGATGGATCCGAGGTTGGAGCAGAGGATCGTGGAATAGTTCGGATCCCCGTCGGTCAGGAAGTTCGGGTTGATGCCCCAGAAATCCAGACATTTGATGATCCAGAGCACGAACATCAGGATCGGCCGGGGAAGCTTGGCGAGCGTGTCCATGACCGAATCGATGCCGCCGGTCGAGTGCTCGCTCTTGCGGACCTCGTGAACGTCTCCGTAAATGCGCTTCGAGATCGAATCGAGCGTATCATCGTCTTTGGCGACCAGGAACATCATGGCTTCATCCGCCCCGTCCTTGAAGCGGCGCTTGGCGACGAAGCTCAGCGAGATATCGTAGCGCTCATAGAAGCGCCGGCCCTGCACGAACCGGTTCATCAGCGGGCGCTCCTTGATCATGCGCGCGAGGCCGGTCACGATGCAGTGGAAGATCGTGGTCTTGTAGTCTTCATGCGAAGCGTTCTTCTGCTCCAGGTATTTGACGACCTCGGTGGCGTCGAATGTGTCCTGGAAGAAGACCTCGCAGTCGGTGCGGTTGGCGAGCACGTGGGACATGATGACCTGCAGGCCGGTCACGTCCTTGACGTAGCGGGCGTCTTTGCGGTTGCCCCAGGTGCGGCGGTGTTTGCTGAGCTGATCCATATTCTGCCTCGTTTCTCCGGACGGCTTTGTGCCGTGGATGGTCTCGGGCCGGGAAGCGGGAATGCCCCGGCTGCTTTTCATCATACAGGTTTTTCGGCGAAAAAGCAAATGAAAGAGAAGAGAACCTCTGTTCTTTTTTATAGCGGTGTGGTATACTTATGAACAGAATGCAGGAATCTGTCATATAAACAGGCCGGCAAAAGGAGGAAGGACATGAATCTGCGGGAGATGTCGGAGCAGCGGGAGCGAGAGACACTGAGCCCGTATGCCTCGCTCAGCGAGAATGCCCGGCGGGCCCGGGATGAAGAGCGCTGCGATATCCGCACGGATTACCAGCGGGACCGGGACCGGATCATCCACTGCAAGTCTTTCCGCCGCCTTAAGGACAAGACCCAGGTCTTCCTGATCGCAGAAGGGGACCATTACCGCAACCGGCTCACGCATACGCTCGAGGTCGCGCAGCTCTCGCGTACGGTCGCGAAGGCGCTGCGGCTGAACGAGGAACTGACGGAAGCCATCGGCTACGCCCATGATCTGGGCCATACGCCGTTCGGCCATATCGGCGAGGACGCGCTGGACCGGGAGATGCAGCGCGTCGGCCGGCATTTTAAGCATAATGAACAGAGCGTGCGCGTCGTGGACGTGCTGGAGCGAGACGGCCGCGGCCTGAACCTGACGGAAGCGGTGCGGGACGGCATCCTGAACCACGGGACGGCCGGCCATCCGCATACGCTGGAGGGGCAGATCGTCCGCATCTGCGACAAGATCGCCTATATCAACCATGACATCGACGACGCGATCCGCGCCGGTGTGCTTAAGGAAGAGGATATCCCGCAGGAGTACGCGGCTGTGCTGGGCCGCTCGGTGCGGGACCGTCTGGACCGCCTGATCCATGACGTGATCGAATTCAGCATGGGGAAGGACCAGGTCGCTCTGTCCCCGGAGGTCTTCGAGGCCATGTACGGTCTGCGCGGCTTCATGTTCCGGCATGTCTACCGCTCGGAGACGGTACGCCGGGAAGGCGATAAGGCCGCGGACGTGGTGCAGCGGCTCTATCAGTATTATCTGGAGCGGCCGGAGCTGCTGCCCGGGGAATTTGCCCGGATGCTGCAGGAGGGAACGGAGGCGCCGGAGGTCGTCACGGCGGATTATATCGCCGGCATGACGGACCACTACGCGATCTCCAAATTTGAAGAGCTGTTTGTCCCGCAGGCCTGGAAGCTGTAAGCGGGAAGCCTTCCGCCCGGGACCCGGGCGGAAACGGATCAGAGGAGACCGGCGCCGGCTGCGGCCGGCAAAACGGTGATCCGGCGCCGGCCGCGGCCGGGCGGACACCGTGATCGGAACGGAAACGGGGAGCAGGAAGAGCATGTACTATCCGGATGAGGTCATCGATGAGGTGCGCCTTCAGAACGATATCGTCGACGTGATCGGCCAGTACGTGGCGCTGAAGAAAAAGGGCGGCACGTATTTCGGCCTGTGCCCGTTTCATAATGAAAAGACGCCGTCGTTTTCGGTTACCCGCGAGAAGCAGATGTATTACTGCTTCGGCTGCGGCAAGGGCGGGAACGTGATCACGTTCCTGAAAGATTACGAGAACTACACGTTCCCCGAGGCCGTGCAGGCGCTCGCGGAACGCGCCGGGATCCGGCTTCCGGAAAAAGAAGAGAGCGAGGAGGACCGCCGCAGAAAGGCCCTGCGCGACCGGATCCTTGAAGTCAATAAAAAGGCGGCCCTGTATTTCTATCACCAGCTGAAGTCGGAGCGCGGCAAGCGCGCGCATGACTATTTCGTCGGGCGCGGCCTCTCGGAAGAGACCATCGTAAAGTTCGGGCTCGGCTATTCCAACCCGTACCGGGACGACCTGTACCGCGCCATGAAAAAGGAGGGCTATGAAGATGGCCTGCTCGCGCAGACCGGGCTCTTCACGATCGACGAGCGCGGCGCGTTCGACAAGTTCTGGAACCGCGCGATGTTCCCGATCATGGACGCGAACAAAAAGGTCATCGCCTTTGGCGGGCGGGTGATGGGAGAGGGAGAGCCCAAATACCTGAATTCGCCCGAGACCATGATCTTCGACAAGAGCCGGAACCTGTACGGCCTTCACCTGGCCCGTTCTACGAGAAGGGACTTTTTCCTGGTATGCGAAGGCTATATGGATGTGATCGCCCTGCATCAGGCGGGCTTTGACAACGCGGTCGCGGCCCTCGGAACGGCGTTTACTCCTCAGCACGCGAACCTGCTCCGGCGTTTTACGTCGCAGGTCGTGCTGACGCTGGACAGCGACGGCGCCGGCCAGAAGGCCGCGCTCCGGGCCATCCCGATCCTGCGGTCCGCCGGCCTGTCCGTGCGCGTGCTGGACATGAAGCCGTACAAGGACCCGGATGAGTTCATCAAGGCACTCGGCGCCGAGGCGTACGAGCAACGCATCGAGAGCGCGGAGAATTTCTTCCTGTTCGAGATCCGCAAGATGCGGGAACGCTATGATCTGTCGGATCCCGAGCAGCTGACGCAGTTCCACCGCGGGATCGCCCGCCGGCTGCTGGAGTTCCCGGAGGAACTGGAGCGGAACAACTATCTCGAGGCCGCCTGCCGCGCCTATCAGATCCAGCCGCAGCAGATGAAGCAGCTCGTGGTCCGCATGGCCGCGCGCGGCTACGTGCCCGAGCCTGCGGAGGAACCGGTCCGGCCGGCTCCGGTCTATAAAAAGAAAGAAAAGGACGGCGGGCTCCGGCAGAGCCAGGCTATCCTGCTGACATGGCTCGCGGAATATCCGGCCCTGTACCGCGCGCTGAACGGCCGGCTCTCGCCCGAGGATTTCTCAGAGGGCGTGTACCGCCGGGCCGCGCAGCTCCTTTGGGAGCAGCTTGCGCAGGGACCGGCGGATCCGGCCCGTATCATCGACCGGTTCGCGGAGGATGAAGAGCAGTATAACGAGGCAGCCGCCCTGTTCCAGGCTCGGATCGATGACGTGGACAGCGCCCAGGCGCGCGTCAAGGCCGCCGAAGACGCGTACCGGCGCGTCCGGAGGGCGCGGCTCGAGCAGGAGACCAGGTCCGCGGATCTGGCCGGCCTGCAGAAGCTCCTGAAGCAGCAGGAGGCCCTGAAATCGTTCCGCCTGCGTCCGGAGGATGTGAGCCTATGATCTCGGAACGGCTCAGACGGCTGGCGGCCTGCCTTCCGGACGGGTGCCGGACCGTGGCGGATATCGGAACGGATCACGGTTTCCTGCCGATCTACGCCGTGAAGAACGGGCTCGCGCAGCGGGCCGTTGCCGCGGACGTGCGGCCGGGGCCGCTTTCGCGGGCTGCGGATCACGTGGCGCAGGAAGGACTGGAAGAGAAGATCAGCCTGCGCCTGTCGGACGGGTTTGAACGGATCGCGCCCGGAGAGGCGGACTGCGCGGTGATCGCCGGCATGGGAGGCGATACGGTCTGCGGGATCCTGTCGGCCGGCCGGGAGACGGCCCGGACGATGCGAAGGCTCGTGCTCTCGCCGCAGAGCCACGCGGCGCGCGTGCGGGAGTGGCTGGAGCGGAACGGGTTTCGGCTGGTGCGGGAAGAACTGCTGACAGAGGACGGGAAACTGTATCCGATCCTCTGCGCGGAGCCCGGGGAAGAGACGCTGACGGATGTCCGGCGCTCGTTCGGCCCCAGGCTGCTGGAGAAAGCGGACCCGCTGCTGGGACAGCAGCTTATCCATGAGCTGGAAAAAACGGCAGAGCATCTTGCCGGGATCCCCGAGGGATCGGACCGGCGAAGACCGCTGCTCGCCCGGGAGCGGCTGCTCCGGCAGGGACTGGCAGAATGGCAGGAGGCCGCGGCCCGGAAGGAGAACGACCATGACATTTGAAGAGGTGCGCGCGCTGTTGCAGCGGATCGCGCCCGAAGAGATCCAGGAGGAATGGGACCGGTCCGGCCCGCAGATGGGGCGGATGAACCGCCCGGTCTCCCGCGTCCTCGTAGCGCTGGAGGTCTCCCGCGGCGCGGCCGAAGCCGCCGTGCGCGGAGAATATGACCTGCTGCTGACGCATCATCCGCTGCTGTTTTCGCCGCTCTCGGAGCTGACGGACCGTACGGCGCGGGGTGAGAAGATCCTGGCGCTCGCGGAGCACGGGATCTGCGTCTATTCGATGCATACGAGCTATGACAGCGCCCGCGGCGGCATGGCGGACCGCGCCGCGCAGCTCCTCGGACTGGAAGGGGCGCGCCCGATGGTCCCGCGGCCGGAGGATCCCGGGTGCGGACTCGGCCGGATCGGCCGGCTGCCGGCGGAAAAGACCCTGCAGCAGCTGATCGCGGACGTGCGCCGGATCTACGGGCCGGCCGCGCAGATCGGCCTGTACGGAGGGGACGCGGACCGTCAGATGCGGATCCGGACCGTCGCGCTCTGCCCGGGATCCGGCATGAGTGAAGCCGGCGAAGCGGCGCGGCTCGGCGCGGACGTCTATCTGACCGGGGACGTCAAATACCATGATGGGACGGACGCGGCGGAGAACGGCCTCCCGGTCCTGTGCGTGGATCATTTCAGTATGGAATCCGGCTTTGCGCCGGACGTGGCCCCGCGCCTTCAGAAGCTGGCGCCGGAGCTTTCGGTGGATGTGTGGGAAGAGAGGAACCCGCTGACCGGGTTCTGATCCAGGATAAAAGTCCCTGACCCAAAAAAAAGAAAAGGAGAAGACTATGGAGTACCGTATCGTAGGAGACAACCTGCCTGTGCTGCTTCTGCAGCTCCACGCCGGCGAGAAAGTGACCTGTGAAGCCGGAGCGATGTCCTGGATGGACGACGAGATCGAGATGCAGACCGAAGGCGGCGGCCTCGGGAAGATGTTCGGCCGCCTGATGACGAGCGAGAACATGTTCATGAACCACTATGTGGCCCGTCAGGACGGCGAGATCGCGTTCGCGTCGCACTTCCCCGGGACCATCCGTGCGGTCGAGGTGACGCCGCAGCGTTCGATCGTCATTCAGAAGGGATCGTATCTGGCCCACTTCGGAAACATCGAGACCAAGGTGTTCTTCCAGAAGAAGGCCGGCGCGGGCTTCTTCGGCGGCGAAGGCTTCCTGATGCGCCAGTACAGCGGCCAGGGGATCGTGTTCCTCGAGATCGACGGCAGCGCGATCGAATACGACATCCCGGCCGGTGACCGCAAGATCATCGACACCGGCTATGTGGCCATGATGGACGCGACCTGCACGATGGACGTTGTGACCATCAAGGGCGCCAAGAATATCCTGCTGGGCGGCGAGGGGCTGTTCAATACGGTCGTCTCCGGTCCCGGCCATATCATCCTGCAGTCGATGCCGATCGCGCAGACAGCCATGATGCTGTCCCGTTTCATCCCGTCGGGGAGCTGATGCCGGAAAGGAGGCCCTATGTCCGAAAACACCAGGACCAGTCTGTCCAGAACTGAATACAGTGCCTACGAACGCAGCGCCCTGTTCATCCTGCTGGCCGCGTTCCGCGACGTCGCCGGACCGCAGACGTCGGTCTCGTCGATGTTTTCGGTGAGGAAGGGCCTCTATCTCGAAGCGCGCGGGTGCAGCGTCACGGATGAACTGCTGGCCCGTGTGCAGCAGCGCATGGAGGAGCTGGTCGAGGAGGACCGGCCCTTCGTGCGCCACCGCATGCGCGTGGAGGACGCGCGGCGCATGTTCCGGGAGACCGGGATGGAAGACAAGGACCGGCTGATGCGGTTCCGCCGCGCTTCGGGAATCAACCTGTATGAGCTCGACGGCTTCTTCGACTATTTCTACGGGCCGATGCTGACCCACTCCGGCGCGGTCCGGCATTTCGAACTGCGCGCGTACGGACGGGGCTTTCTGCTCCTGCTGCCGCGCCGTTCGGACATGACGAAGGTCGCGTCGTTCCAGGACCAGCCGAAGCTGTACCAGACGCTTCTGGAGGCGGAGGACTGGAACCGCAAGCTCGGCGTGCATACGGTCGCGGGCCTGAACGAGCGCATCTGCCGCGGACGGCTCGAGGACCTGATCCTTGTGCAGGAAGCGCTGCAGGAGCATAAGATCGCGCAGATCGCGCGCGAGATCGCGGACCGCAAGGACGTCCGCTTCGTGATGATCGCGGGGCCGTCCTCATCGGGCAAGACCACGTTCTCGCACCGGCTGTCCATCCAGCTGCGCGCGCTGGGCCTGACGCCGCATCCGATCGCGGTGGATGACTATTTCGTGGACCGTGAGCTGACTCCGCTGGACGAGGACGGAAAGCTGGATTTCGAAGCGCTCGAATGCGTGGATCTGGCGCAGTTCAACGCGGATATGTCCGCGCTGCTGGCCGGGGAGGAGATCCCGCTCCCGAAATTTGATTTCGTGCAGGGCAAGCGCGGGCTGTCGGGCGAGACGCTGCGGCTCGGGGAGAAGGATATCCTGATCATCGAGGGCATCCACGCCCTCAACGATCAGATGAGCCTGTCCCTGCCGGCGGAGAGCAAGTTCCGGATCTATATCAGCGCGCTGACCACGCTGAACATCGACGAGCACAACCGGATCACCACCTCCGACGCCCGGCTGATCCGCCGCATGACGCGCGATCACGCGCACCGCGGCGCCACCGGCCAGAGCACGATCGCGCGGTGGGAATCGGTGCGGCGCGGCGAGGAGCGGAACATCTTCCCGTTCCAGGAGCAGGCCGACGTCGTGTTCAACTCCGCCCTCGTCTATGAACTGGCTGTCCTCAAGCCCAAGGCGGAGCCGATCCTGTTCAACGTCCCGGAAGATTCGCCCGAAGGAGAGGAGGCCCGCCGCCTGCTCAAGTTCCTGGATTATTTCCTGCCGGTCGGACCGGACGGGATCCCGTCCAATTCCGTGCTGCGGGAATTCGTCGGCGGAAGCTGCTTCCCGGTCTGACGGGGAGCGGACAGACAGGGGCCGGGCGCGCCGCGAATACCGCGGCGCGCCCGGCCCGCAAGTCGTTCTTGTAGGAACGGCAAAAATGTGTTAGAATATCCCGCGTGACTGAGACACGTGATCGCGGCCGTAAGGCTGAGGAAAGTCCGGGCTTCACAGGGCAGGATGCCGGATAACGTCCGGTGGAGGTGACTCCCAGGCCAGTGCAACAGAAATAAACCGCGAAGCAGCGCACCAGCTGCGCTGCCCGTAAGGGTGGAAAGGCAGTGTAAGAGACTACCGTCTTCGTGGTAACACGGAGAGCCATGTAAACCCCATCCGAAGCA
>CACXFD010000121.1 GCA_902766845.1 uncultured Lachnospiraceae bacterium
CGTCGCTGCGGAAGGCCATCGGCCAGGTCCAGCAGGACGTCTTCATCATGACCGGAGACATCGCCGGGAACATCCGGCTGCGAAGCGACGAGATCCCGGACGAAGCCGTGGTCCGCGCGGCACAGACCGTGAACGCGAGCCACTTCATCGAGCGCCTGCCCGGACAGTATCACGAGCCGGTCACCGAGCGCGGCAGCACCCTGTCAGCCGGTGAACGCCAGCTCCTGTCGTTCGCACGCACGGTCGTGACACAGCCCAGGATCCTGATCCTGGACGAGGCGACGGCCAATATCGATACCGAGACCGAGATCCTGATCCAGGACGCCCTCGGACGGCTGATGGAGGGCCGCACGTCCATCATGGTCGCGCACCGGCTCTCCACGATCGAGAACTGCGACCGCATCATCGTGCTGGATCACGGCCGGATCATCGAGACCGGCAGCCACGCCCAGCTGATGGAGCAGCGCGGGAAGTATTACGAACTGTACATGAGCAGCGGAGAAGTCATGCAGTGACGGCTCCGGCAGTTGCAAAATCCGGCAGATTGTGGCATACTGTAGGCGGGCCGGCAGGACCGGCCCGCTGAAGGAGCAAGATGGATTATTCAGAACTGATTCAAAACCGGTCTTCGTATCGACGGAGCCGCCGCCGGACATCGCGGCGGCGTGTTGCGATTCTGATCGCGGCAGCGCTCGTCATCGTGGCCGGCCTCGGGACCGGGATCTGGGCGCTGGTCCGTCATGTATCGGGCGGGGCGCACGGGGGAGATCCGGAGCCTCAGACGACCGTGGTCAGCCGGGAAGAAACGGACGCGCCCGGGACGGAAGCCCCGGAAACGGAACCGCCGACCGAACCGGCCCCCGTGCCGTTTGCGGATCAGACGGAGACGCGCACCGGCTGGATCACCGCCTACGGAAAACTGAACGTGCGCTCGATGCCGGACGCGGACGCGGAAGTCATCGGCCACTATGTCTATCATGCGCAGGTGACCGTGGAGGGAGCCCAGCAGAACGGCTTTTTAAAGCTGACCGGTGCAGACTCGCGCAGCGGAGAAGAGGTGACGGGCTTCGCTTCCGCGGAATTTGTCTCGGAAGAAGAGCCCGCGGACCCGTATGTGTATCTGGACGTGCCGGTCTACCGCCAGGGCGACGTCCGCTGGAGCGGCGTCCGTCTGGGCCGGAGCCGCCACACGATCGGATCGGCCGGCTGCACCACCACCTGCATCGCCATGCTGCGGTCGTACGTGCAGAAAAAGCTGATCCGTCCGGACGAGACCTGCGCCTCGCTGACCTACGGAGACCAGGGAGACCTGGCTTGGCCGTCGGACCTCGAGACGCATGAGACGAAAGGCTATCTCGAGCTGATCCTGCGGGAACTGAACCGCGGCTATCCGGTCATGGTTGGCGCGAAGGGCTACGGCGGGAACCAGCACTGGGTGCTCGTGATCGGCTATGAAGGAGACGGAACGGAGCTGCGGGCCGTCGATTTCCGGATCAACGATCCCGGCAAGGACAAACGTGACAATCTGAAGCAGTTCATCGAGGATTATCCTCGCATGTATAAGCTGGCGACCTACGCCGGGGACTAAAGCGCCCGTACGGCAGCGAAAGGCAGTTTCCGGGTGGGAGACTGCCTTTTCCGTTTATTTGTACGGGAGGAGGAGAGAAATGGAAGGTCTTGTGCGAATCAGTGCGGCCACCGCGCCGGTGCGGACCGCGGATCCGGCGTACAACCGGGCCCAGATCGAGGAAATGATCTTTGAAGCCGCCGAAGAAGGCGTGCAGGTGATCGTCTTTCAGGAACTGGCCCTGACCGGCGCGGCCTGCGGCGATCTGTTCCTGCAGGATACCCTGCTCACACAGGCAAGGGAAGAACTGGACCGCCTCGTGGAGAACACGGCCGGGACGGATCTGATCGCGGCCGTGGGCCTGCCGCTTGCCTGCGGCGCACAGGTCTATGACGCCGCGGCGGTCTTTTCCCGCGGAAAGATCCTCGGGTTCGTGCCGCGGATGAAGCGGGGCGGCCGTGCGGCCGGCGCGTTCGGTTCGGTCTTTTCCGTGCCGGGTCCCGCCGCGGATCTGAACGCGGATAGGCTCTTTACCTGTGACAGTATCCCGGGCCTTGTGATCGGCGTGGCCGTCGGAGAGGACGGATACGGGCCGGACAGCCGCACCGGGCGGCTGGCGCAGGCCGGCGCGCAAGTCATCCTGCATCTGACCGCACAGCCGGCTCTGGCCGGGGCGGCCGATAAGCGCGCCGTGCTCGCGCAGGCGGAATCGGTCCGGCTGTGCTGCGCCTACGTCTCGGCCGGGGCCGGGGAAGGCGAGTCCACCACGGACCAGGTGTTCGGAGGCGACCGGTTCATTGCCGAATGCGGCCATATGCTGGCCCGAAACGGGGCGGAACGCTCCGGCCGCGTGACGGCGGACGCCGACCTGCGCCGCATCGAGGCGGACCGCCGGCTGAGCGGAGGCTTTGACGGAGAAGCGGCCCGGACGGAAGATGGCTGGAAGGTGCAGCCTTTCCGGCTGGAATCCGTACCGGAAGAGACGATCCGTACGTTCCCGCGGACGCCGTTCGTGCCAGAGGACGACGAACGGCTCGCGCAGCGCTGCCGCGAGGTCCTGGCCATCCAGACGGCCGGCCTCCGGGAACGCATGAAGAAGATCGGCTGCCGCGACGCCGTGATCGGCATCTCGGGCGGGCTCGATTCGACGCTGGCCCTGCTCGTGACCGCGCAGGCATTCGACGAGCTGCGCCTGCCGCGTCACCGGATCCTCGCCGTCACGATGCCGTGCTTCGGCACCACGGACCGCACCTACCGCAATGCCTGCGAGCTGGCACGGCGGCTGGGCTGCGAACTGCGCGAGATCCCGATCCGGGACGCGGTCCTGCAGCATTTCGCGGACATCGGCCAGGCGGAATGGGAGAAGGACGTGACCTATGAGAATGCGCAGGCGCGCGAGCGGACGCAGGTCCTGATGGATCTCGCGAACCGCGTCGGCGGCCTCGTGGTCGGCACCGGGGACCTGTCGGAACTGGCGCTCGGCTGGGCCACCTACAACGGCGACCACATGTCGATGTACGGCGTCAACGCCACGGTCCCGAAGACCCTCGTGCGCGCCCTTGTGCGCTACCGGGCCGAGATCACCGAAGACGCTGCGCTGTCGCAGATCCTTGAAGATATCCTGGATACGCCGGTGAGCCCGGAACTGCTCCCGACCTCCGGCGCCGATTCGGAGCAGAAGACCGAAGACCTGATCGGTCCTTACGAGCTCCATGATTTCACGCTGTATTATCTGGTGCGCTTCGGCTTCGGGCCCGAACGGATCTTTGCGATGGAGCGGGACGCGTTTGCCGGCGATTATACGCCGGAAGAGATCCTGCGGTGGATGAAACTGTTCGTCCGGCGATTTTTTACGCAGCAGTTTAAGCGTTCCTGCGTGCCGGACGGGCCGCAGACCGGCCGGGTGGGCCTGTCGCCGCGCGGCGGCTTCATGATGCCGAGCGACGCGTCGCACCGGGCCTGGACCGCGCGGATCGAAGCGATCGAGGAGGCACTGCACAGAGAGGAGACGGAATGGGTCTCGGACTGATCCTCGGAAGCAGCGGGACCGGCAAGAGCCGGTACGCGCTCGAGCAGCTGATCCGGCATTCGATGGACCGGCCTGCGGGCCGGTTCTTCTTCATCGTGCCGGAACAGTATACGATGGAGATGCAGCGGGAGATGGTGCGCCGTCATCCGCGCGGCGGGTCGATGAATCTGGATGTGATCAGTTTTCACCGGCTCGCGTTCCGCGTGCTCGCGGAGCAGAACGTACAGAAGCTGACGCTGCTGGACGATCTGGGCAAGAGCATGCTGCTTCGCCGCGCCCTGCGGCGGCACCGGAACGAACTGACGGTATTCCGCCGTCAGACGGATAAAGCCGGCTTTTTTGACCAGATCAAGAGCACGCTGTCGGAACTGTTCCAGTACGGCGTGACCGAAGAGGATCTGGACCGCATGATCGAGGCGTCTTCGGGCCGTCCCGCGCTGTCCCGGAAACTGGCGGACATCCGCACGGCGTACCGCGCGTTCCGGGAGGAGCTCTCGGAAGATACGATCCCTTCGGAGGAACTGCTGGGCGTGCTGGCCGGCATGGCTCCGGCATCGGAGCTGCTGCGGGATGCGGAGATCGTGCTGGACGGATTTACCGGATTTACGCCGCTCCAGTATAAACTGATCGAACAGCTCCTGACGGTCTGCCGTGAGATCACGGTGACCGTCACGATCGATCCGCAGGCCGTATCCGGCCCGGTGCGCGAAGAGGATCTGTTCGCGCTGAGCCGCCAGACCGTGGACCGGCTCCGCCGCCTCGGACGGGAGAGCGGAATCGTCCTGCGGCCGGACGTGATCATGACCGAGGATCACCGTTTTGACCGCCCGGCCCTGCATCTGCTGGAGCAGCGCCTGATGCGCAGCGGGTCAGCGGTCCCGCCGGCCCGCGGGGAAACGGACGGGCTGAGGCTGTGCGTCTGCTCGACGCCGGCTGAAGAGGCGCGGCTGTGCGCGGCCGCTGTCCTGCGGCTCTGCCGCGAAGAAGGACTCACGTTCCGCGAGATCGGCGTGGTCTGCTCGGACCTGACCGTCTACCGATCCTGTCTGGAGGACGCGCTGACCGCGGCGCAGATACCGTATTTCATCGACGTCAAGGAGCACCTGTCGGATCATCCGGCCGTGTCTCTGATTCAATCCGCTCTCGAAGCCGTTACGAAGGGATGGACCTATGACGCTGTCCTGCGTTTCGCGCGCAGCCTGTTTTCGCCGCTCACGCAGACCGAAGCCGACGAACTGGACCGCTACGCCCTGGCGATGGGGCTCTCGGGCCGGAAGAAATGGGACGCTCCGTTCGAAAAGAGCATGCAGCAGCTGCCCGGCGTGCCGCTCGAGCGCCTGAACGGACTCCGGGAGCGCGTGACGGCGCCGCTCCTGCTCCTGCAGGAGGGACTGTCCGCCCCGACCGCGGAAGGAAAGGCGCGCGGCCTGGTCGCGTTCTTTGAGAGCCTCTCCCTGTGGGAAAAACTGGAAGAGGAGCGGCTCCATCTTGAGGAAACGGGACAGATGCACGCGGCTTCCGTGACCGGACAGGTCTACCGCCTGCTGCTGGAGCTGCTGGACCGTCTGGTGGACGTGCTGGGGGAGGAAGAGATGTCCGCGGCCGAATTCTGCGACGTCCTCGCGACCGGCTTTTCGGAATCCAAAGCCGGCCTGATTCCCGAACGGCTGGACCGGCTGGTCATCGGCGATATGGAACGCACACGTCTCGGAGCGGTCCGTGCGCTGATCTTCCTGGGGCTCAACGACGGCATGGTGCCCCGGAGCGCGTCCCGCCACCGCCTGATCACGGACCGCGACCGGCAGCTGCTGGCCGACCTGCAGGTGGAACTGTCACCGGCAGCCCGCCAGAACGCTTATATCCAGCGTTTCTATCTGTACCTGACGCTGACGAAGGCCGGACACGAGGTGATCCTGACATACGCGGAAACGTCGGCGGAAGGCAGGGAACTGCTGCCGTCGCCGAGCCTGCGGGAGATCCGCCGCGCGGTGCCCGGCCTGGCCCCGCACCGCGTCACGCCGGAAGAGCTGTACGCGTCCGAAAAGAGCCTGCGGCGGCCGATGCTGGACCAGATCCGGCGTCTGCGCGAAGGCGGCACGCCCGACGCCGACGGCCGGGTCCTGCTGTCCTGGTTCCGCCGGAACCGGCCGGACCTGTTTGCCGGCATGATCCGGGCGTCCCTGAGCGGATATCACGAGGAACGGCTCTCGCGCGCCTGCGCGGACCGGCTGTACGGGCCGGTGCTGTCCGGCAGCATCAGCCGCCTCGAATCCTACGCCTCCTGCGCGTTTGCGGAATTCGTATCGGGCGGGCTGGGCCTGAAGCCGATGGAGGAAAAGCAGTTCGGCGCGGCCGACCTCGGCAGCCTGTACCATCAGTGCATCGAGGTCTTCTTTACGCAGCTCGTGGCCGACGGGGCCGATCCGCGCGCGGTCACGGAAGAAGAGAGAAAACGCAGGACCGCGGATGCGGTGCGCATCGTTACGGAGTCGTTCGGCCACGGCATGATGACCGAGACCGCGTCCATGCAGTACCGCCGGGAGCGGATCCGCCGCGTGATCGACCGGACCGTCTGGGCGCTTCTGTCCCAGCTCGCTCAGGGAAGCTACCGGCCCTACGCGTCTGAGATGAAGTTTGCCCCACAGGACGCCGCCTCGCTGCGGCTCCCGATCGGCTCGGACCGCGTGATGCTGCTGAAGGGGCGCATCGACCGGCTGGATATCGCCGAAACCGGCGATTCCGTGCTGGTGCGGATCGTGGATTATAAATCCGGACGCAAAAAGATCGAGGACGAGCAGCTCTATCCGGGCCTGCAGCTCCAGCTGCCGGTCTACTTAAAGGCGGCCTGCGAGGTGCTGGAGCAGTCGATGCCGGGCAAGGTCATCGTCCCGGCCATGATGGAATACGTGCCGGTAGACGACCCGATCGTCGAAGGCCCGCCCGACCTGTCCGAAGAAGAGCTCGGACAGCTCCTGCGCGAGCAGCTGGCGCCGAAGGCGATGATGCTCGGGAGCCTGGCCTCGATCGAAGCCTATGACCGGCAGACCGCCGAAGCGCTGCGCGCCGACCCGGGGCTGTCCTATGATAAAGCCGTCGGCAAGGAGAACCGCCTGATCTCCGGACCGGCTATGTCGCACCTGCTCGGTTTCGTGCAGAAGAGGTCGCAGGAACTGGGCCGCGGCATCTCGGAGGGACGGATCCCCGTGGATCCGTACAAACGCGGAGACCGTACGGCCTGCACCTATTGCCCGTACCGGATCGTGTGCGGCTTCGATCCGCGCCGGCCCGGCTTCACCTATCGCCGGCTGCCGCAGCCGGACCCGGAAGAGATCTACGGAAAGGAGGATCCGCATGCCTAAGTCCTGGACCAAAGACCAGCAGGACGCGATCGACCTGCGCGGCCGGAGCCTCCTGGTGGCGGCCGCGGCCGGAAGCGGAAAGACGGCTGTCCTGATCGAACGGATCCTGCAGCGGATCCTCGATCCGGCAGATCCGTGCGAGATCGACCGGATGCTGATCGTGACGTTTACACGCGCCGCGGCGGCCCAGATGAGAGACCGGCTGACCGAAGAATTGACGAAACGCCTGGACGCGGATCCCGAGAACCTGCGGATCCGCCGTCAGCTGATGCTGCTGCCGTACGCGTCGGTCACGACGATCGACAGCTTTTGCCTTGAGGTCGTCCGCGATCACAGCGCCTTCCTCCCGGTGGATCCGTCGTTTTGCGTTGCCGATGAAGGCGAGATGCGGCTGCTGGCCGAAGACGTGCTGGCCGGGATGATCGAAGAACGCTTTGAAGCCGCCGATCCGGTCCTGATGGCCGCCGCGGAACGCTACGGCGGGAACCGGGAAGACGGACGACTGCAGCAGCTGATCCGTGATCTTCACGGCTTCGCCCAAAGCTATCCCCGGCCCGAGGAGTGGCTGGAACAGTGCCGCCGGGATCTGGATCCGGAAGCGGGCGGAGAGGACAGGCCGTGGCTGACCGGCCTGCAGGAGGAACTGCGCCGGACCTTTTCCCTTCTGTCGGAAGAGACGGACCGCATGCTCGCGCTCTGCGATCAGCGGGACGAGAGCGGCTGCGGACCGTATCCGTACGCGGACGCGATCCGCGATGATCAGGCGTTCCTGCGGTCCGCGCAGGAGGCCGCGGATCTGTGGGAGATGTGCGCGGCCCTGAACGCGTACAGCGCGTCGCGTCTGAGCAGCAGGAAAGACAGCGATATCCTGCCCGAGCTCAAAGAGGAAGTCAAGGCGCGGCGGGATGAGATGAAAAAGGTGCTGACGGACCTGAAAAAGAAGTACGGCCGGCTGACGCAAGGCGTGCTGCGGGAAGATCTGGCCGGCATCTCCGAATCGGTCGGCGCCCTGCTCGAGCTCGCCGAGGATTACGGCCGCCGCCTGATGAAGGCCAAGACCGAGCGCGCGATCCTCGAGTTCTCCGACGTGGAGCACCTGGCCCTGCAGGTCCTGACCGAAAAGACGCCGGACGGGATCCGACGGACCGAAGCGGCCCGGAGCCTGTCCGAAAAGTACGAAGAGGTCATGATCGACGAGTACCAGGACGAGAGCCGTCTGCAGGAGGAGATCCTGTACGCGGTCTCACGGGAGGACGACGGCGCGCCGAACCGTTTCATGGTGGGCGACGTCAAGCAGAGCATCTATAAGTTCCGCCTGGCCCGCCCGGAGCTCTTTATGGAGAAGCACAGCACGTATACGGCGGAGCCGGGCCTGCACCAGCGGGTGGACCTGCACCGGAACTTCCGCTCCCGGCCCGAAGTGCTCTCCTGGGTCAACCACCTGTTCGGCCGCATCATGAAGCAGCCGCTCGGCGGCGTGGAATATGACCGGGAGGCCGCCTTCCAGCTCCCTGCATGCACGCCGGAGTCCGCGTATCTGCCGGAGCTGTGGCTCCAGCCGATCGAAGAGGATTCCGAAGAGAACGCGCTGGCCCAGGAGGGCGGGCGCATCATCGTGCGGATCCGGAGCCTGATCGAAGAAGGCTTCCCGGTGCGCGGCGAAGACGGCGTCCCGCGGCCGGTCCGGCCCGGCGATATCGCGATCCTGCTGCGCTCCGGAAAGGGCCGGGCCGAGCAACTCGCGGAGCAGCTGCTGCAGGCCGGGATCCCGGCCCGCGCCGAGACCAAGACCGGCTATTTCGAGGCCTGGGAAGTCCGTCTGGCGCTCGGGTGGCTGCGCGTGATCGACCAGCCGTTGGACGACGTCGCGCTGGCTGGCGTCCTTCATTCCGAGACGGTCGGCCTGTCGGCCGAACAGCTGGCCGGGATGGTGGCGGATTACCGCGAGAGCGAAGAGGCACAGACGTCGCCCGGTCTGTATCCGGCCCTGCAGCGATACGCGCAAACGGATCAGAGCGGCATCTGCCGGGATTTCCTGGAACGGCTGGAGCGGCTGCGCGCCGCGGCGGCCCGCATCCCGCTGACCGACCTGCTGCAGCTCGTCTATGAGGAGACCGGGCTGCTCGATATGGCGTCGGTCATGCCCGGCGGCGCCGTGCGCCGCGCGAATCTCGAGATGCTGATCGAGAAGGCGTCCGACTTTGAAAACACCAGTTATCACGGCCTGTTCCGCTTCCTGCGGTACATCGACCGGATCCGGAAGTATGAGGTGGACCTTCCGGAAGGACAGGCCGGCGAGGCCGGCGCGGACCAGGTCCGCATCATGACGGTCCACGGCTCCAAGGGACTGGAGTTTCCGGTCGTCTTTGTGGCCGGCCTGCAGCGGCGCATGAATCTGCAGGACGCGCGCGCCGCGGTCCTGACGCATCCGGACTGGGGCATCAGCGCGGACCGGATTGATCCCGAGCGCCGTCTTCGCGTGAAGACGGCCGTCAAGCAGATCTTCGCGGACCGGATCGTACAGGACGCGAAGGGAGAGGAACTGCGCGTCCTCTACGTGGCCCTCACGCGTGCCAAAGACAAGCTGATCCTGACCGCCGCGGTCAAGGATCCGGACGCATGGCTGCAGGAGGCGTCGCGGTGGGCGGAGAACGTCCCGACCCTGCTGCAGATCAAAAACGCGTCGAGCTGGCTGGACTGGATCCGCACCGGCTGCCGCGGCGCCGGCTGCGGGATCTCGGTCCGCATCCCGGACACGAAGCTGGAATCCGAGCGGATATCGGATGATAAAAACCGGCTCCTGCAGGCCAAGGAAGCCCTGCTGAGAGCCTGGCCGGCGGACCCGCGGCGCCTGGAACAGATCGACGAGGCGCTGCGTTACCGGTATCCCGGCCTGGGCGATTCTGATCTTCCCGGCAAGATCAGCGTGTCGGAGCTGAAGCGCCGTTTTGCGGATGCGGACGGAGAAGAGGAAGCGCCGGCGGCCCCTGTGCGCGTCCTGGACGTGACCGGACCGCTTTCCGGACCGGACGGGTCCGCGGAGCAGAGATCTGGCTGCGAGGCGCCGGCCCGTTCCGAAGCGCCGCTTCCGCAGTTCCTGCGCGGTCAGGAACCGGAGACGGCCGCGGCCCGCGGCACGCAGGTCCACCGGATCCTTGAACTGTGGGACTACCGTGAGGCCCCGTCCCCCGAAAAGATCGAGGCGGTGCGCAGCGCGGCCGGCCTGCCGGGGCTGCTGCCGCGGCACAGCGAGGACCTGCTGTGGTTCCTGCTTTCGCCGGCCGCGGAGCGCATGGCCGCCGCACAGAAGGCGGGGCGGCTGCACCGCGAGTCCCAGTTCATGATCGGGGTGCCGGCCGGAGACCTGTTCGAAGGCCTGTCGGACGCCGAGGCGTGCGAGACCGTCCTGCTGCAGGGCGTGATCGACGCGTGGATCGACGCGGAAGACGGCATCGAACTGATCGACTACAAAACGGACCGCATACCGGACGGGGGGACCGAAGAGATCGTACGGCGCTACCGGCGCCAGCTGGATCTGTACCGGCGCGCGCTCGAGCAGATGACGGGCCGTCCGGTCGTGCGGCGTGAACTGGCCCTTCTGTCGGCGCATGAGACCGTCTCGCTGTGAGAGGTCATAAAGAGGAGCGGCTGCCTTTCGGGCAGCCGCTTTTTTGTCCGGCGCCGGGCGCGGATTTCCTGCATCACAGGCCGATTTTCAACGGTTTTTCACAGAATAAACATATTTACCGGGTATACTTCTACACGGTCCGTCAGAAGGACCGCGTGAAAGGAGACCAGGGTCTTGATCGAAGTACGAGAGCTGACGAAAAAATACGGCGATCATACGGCGGTGGATCATCTGAGCTTCACGGTGGAGCCCGGACGCATCTACGGCTTTCTGGGGCCGAACGGCGCCGGAAAGAGCACGACCATGAACATGATGACCGGCTATCTGTCCCCGACCGAGGGAGAGATCTATATCAACGGTCACAGCATGATCGACGAGCCCGAAGAAGCCAAGCGTTTTATCGGATATCTGCCGGAGCTGCCTCCGGTCTATCCGGACATGACCGTGCAGGAATATGTCCGGTTTGCCGCGGAGCTCAAGAAAGTGCCGCGCGAAAAGCGCGCCGAGCAGGTGGAAAGAGCCATCCGCATGGCCCGTCTGGAAGAGATGCGCAGCCGGCTGATCCGGAACCTGTCCAAGGGATACAAACAGCGCGTCGGCCTCGCGCAGGCCATCGTGTCGTTCCCGGAGATCATCATCCTGGATGAGCCGACGGTCGGCCTGGATCCGAAGCAGATCATCGAGATGCGCCAGGTCATGAAGGATCTGGCCAAAGATCACACGGTGATCCTGAGCTCCCATATCATGCAGGAGATCAGCGCGGTCTGCGACCATGTGCTGATCATCAATCATGGCAAACTCGTCGCGAACGATACGATCGAAGCGCTGGAAGAGAATCTGGCCGGCGACAACGAACTGAGCTTTACCGTAGAAGGGACCGAAGAGCAGGTCCGCCGTCTTCTCGGGACTTTCCCGCAGATCCGCAGCCTGACCTTCTCCGGCGTGAACGACCAGGTCACCGCGGACCTCGTGCTGGAGCCCGGCGCGGATATCCGGCGCGATCTGTTCCGTGCGCTCGCGCAGGCGGATCTGCCGCTTCTGGCGCTGCAGGCCCGGCGCAAATCGCTCGAGGACGTGTTCCTCGAACTGACGCAGGAAGAGCCGGAGACATCCGGAGACGCGAAGGAGGAGGCATAAGATGGCGGCCGTATACAAGCGCGAGCTCCGCTCGTATTTCACGTCGATGACCGGGCCGGTGTTCATCGCCTTCGTCATGCTGTTCATCGGCATCTATTTCATCATCTACAACATCATCAGCGGCGTGCCCAATTTCGGCTACGCGCTCTACGGCGTGAGCTTCGTCTTCATGCTGAGCGTGCCGGTGCTGACGATGCGCAGTTTCTCGGAAGAGAGGAAGAACAAGACCGACCAGCTCCTGCTCACCTCGCCTGCGTCCCCGACCGCGATCGTGCTCGGCAAGTATCTGGCCATGGTCACGATCATGGCCATCGTCTGCCTGCTGTGCTGCTTCTGCCCGCTGATCATCAAGTCCTACGGCAGCTCGGGCGTCGCGAGCGATTACGCCTGCATTCTCGCCTTCCTGCTCGTGGGCTCCGCCTATATCGCGATCGGCATGTTCCTGTCGTCGCTGACCGAGAACCAGATCATCGCCTGCGTGAGCAGCGTCGGCGTGTTCTTCGTGATCTACTTCATCCGCGACCTGTCCGGCATGATCGGGACGTCGGCGCCCGAATCGGCGCTGGCCTTCGGCCTGTGCGCGGTCCTGCTGGGCCTGTGCGCCTACGGTCTGACGAAGAGCGCCTATACCGGCTTCTTCATCGGGATCGTCGGATGCATCGCGGTCGTGTTCGTGTATCTGTGGAAGCCGTCCGTGATGGAAGGCGCGTTCCCGGCCCTGCTGAACAATCTGTCCCTGATCTATCGCTTTTCCGGCTTTGTCTACCGGATGTTCGACGTGTCGGCCATCGTGTTCTATCTGTCCGTCAGCGCGTTCTTCGTGTTCCTGACCGTGCAGATCCTGCAGAAGCGCCGCGACAGCTGAGGAGGCAAAGATGGAAGAGAAGAAGCAAAATGAGAATAAGCGCGGCATCCCGCAGCCGATCTACCGTGTGGTCCTGATCCTGATGGTGCTCGCGATCTTCGTGATGCTGAACGCAGCCGTGAACGCCCTGCCCGAAGCGGTCCTGCGCCGGGACATGAGCCGGAACAACCTGTTCTCGCTGAGCGAGACCACCAAACAGCTGGTCGGCGGGCTCACCGAGGACGTTCAGATCTATGTCCTCGGAAACGAACAGTCCTCCGACCGGACGCTCGTGTCCGTCCTGGAACGCTATTGCGACCTGTCGCAGCATGTCAAGGTCACGTATGTGGAGCCTGCGTCGAACCCTTCGTTCGGCAAGGATCACGGATATGAGGAAGCTGCCGAAGGCGGCGTGATCATGGAAGGCATGGGCCGCAGCCGGTACATCGCCAAGAACCAGATCAATGTGACCAACTACAACGAGACCACCTATGAGTTCAGCACCCAGTTCGACGGGGAAGAGCAGCTGACCGGCGCGATCGATTATCTGACGACCGGCACGCTACCGGTGGTCTACGTGATCAACGGGCATGAGGAAACGGCCCTGCCGGATACGATCCGCTCCGATCTGGAGAAGCAGAACCTGGAACTGAAGGACCTGAACCTCCTGTCGGAAGGCGGCATCCCCGAAGACGCGTCCGGCATCGTCCTCTATGCGCCCGCGCGGGACCTGTCCGAGGCCGAAGCGCAGCAGGTGATCTCATTCCTGCACCGCGGCGGATCGGCCGTGATCGCGGCCGGTTATACCGATACGGCCATGCCCCGGTTCCGTTCGATCCTGCAGGAGTACGGCGTGACGCTGACCGACGGCATCGTGCTCGAGGGAAGCAGTGGGAACTACTACAATTCCCCGCTGACGCTGCTCCCGGAATTCGGCACGCACGACCTGATCAAGAACCTTTCGTCCAGCCGGCCGATCGCGATGCTGCAGACCTGTCTGGGCATGACGACGAACGCGCCGCGCAAGACCGTGACGTATGATACCCTGATGAAGACCACGGATCAGGCTTTCGCGAAGGTCCCGGTGGACGGACGCATCCCGAGCGCCCAGAAAGAGGCCGGGGATCAGGAAGGCCCGTTCACGCTGGGCCTGCTGGTCACCGAGAACACGACCTCCGGCAGCGCCCGTCTCGTGGTGTTCTCCACCGGCTTTCTGCTTGATTCCGAGATCACGGAGAGCTATAACGTCGTGAACACCGAACTGTTCAAGAGCTCGCTGACGTATCTGGCCGGCAAAGGCTCGTCGATCAGCATCCCCGGCAAGATCACGTCGGATACCAACAATACGATCCCTCAGTCGGATACGACCCGCTGGATCGTGATCTGGGTCATCCTGATCCCGGTCATCTTCCTGGCCGCAGGCTTTGTGATCTGGTTCGTCAGGAGGAGAAGATGAAAAAGCAGATTCGCACACTGACCGCGCTGGGACTCGTGCTGCTGGTCCTGATCGGCGCGTATGCCGGCATCCGGCTCGGCACCCGTCCTTCGGAGGGCGGTCCGTCGGACGCCACCCAGGCCGACGGCGGAGAAAAAGCGTTCGAGGCGGATGCGGCTTCGGTCCGCAGCATCGAGATCCGCGGTGTGACCTATGAGAAGACGGCGGACGGCTGGACCTGTCCGTCCGAGCCGGCGCTGGAGATGAACGGCGATAAGCTCAACGCCCTCGTCAGCACGTTCCTGAATCTCCGCAAGACGGGGACGGCCGAAGGGACGGCGCCCGACCAGGTGGGCCTTGCCTCGCCGGAGACGGTCAGGGTGTCCGACGGATCCAAGACGTATGAGCTCCAGATCGGTTCCAAGAACACGATCAGCGGCACGACGTACTTTCGCGTCGGCGGAGACGACACGGTCTACTATACCGCGACCGATATCGGTACGGCCTTTGACCAGTCGATGCTCGACCTGGTCCGCTATCCGGGCTTTCCGGAGCTGACCGCGGACGACGTCCGGGGCTTTTCGATCGAGCGTCCGCAGGGAAACATCCGCGTGGACTATTACCCGAGCGGGCGTCCGCAGCTCGATTACAGCCAGAGCTTCACCTATTTCCTGACGCTCGAGGACGGGCGCGTAGTGCCCGGCAACGAAGAGAAGATCTATGACGTGCAGGGCGTGCTGGCCGGCATAAAGCCGAACGGCTGCGTGTCTTTTCAGGCTACGGACGAGGAGAAGGAAGCCTACGGGCTGACCGACGCCCAAATCAAGCTGACGGTCGGGTATGAGGGCGGCAGCTACGAGCTCTGGATCGGAAACGAAGACGAGACCGGCCTGTCCAATTATGCCTGGATGCCCGGGACTTCGTACATCTATACGGTCGATATCACGGCCGAGGTGAATATCGAAGCCGTCATCCTGGACAACCTGATCTCCCGGTCCACCGGCTATGTGGCCCTGATCAGCTGCAATGACCTGGACATCACATCCCGCGGCAAGAACTGGCACGTGGACGTGATCCCGCTCTCGGAAGAGGAAGCGGCCCAGGAAAAGGCGAAATACCGCTATGAGGTCAACGGGGAAAAGGTCGACGCGTACGATTTCACGCTGATGTACATGTACCTGGCGGATCCGACCGGCGAGACGATGATCCCGGCCGGGGCGACCGTGAGCGGAGAGCCCGAGCTGAGCATCCGCCTGTCCCTGAAGAACAACAAATACTTCAAGGAAGCGGTGATCGGGTATATCCCGTATGATGACAACTACTACGCGATCGTAGTGAACGGCGAACCGAAGCTTCTGGCCAACAAGCTGGAAGTCTGGGCGCTGATGGACCGTATCGAAGAAACGCTTGACAAGTGAATAAGATTGCGCTACAATACGGTTCGATGCTTCCGTAGCACAGTTGGTAGTGCACTTCACTCGTAATGAAGGGGTCGCCGGTTCGAGTCCGGCCGGGAGCTTTCGCCAAAGCGTAGTGAGCTGACAGAAACCGAAAGCAGCGCGCCGGCGGAGAGCTTGTTCTCCGGCCGGCGCGCTGCTTTCGGTTTCGAAGAGCGAGCGGAGCTCGCGATCTGACGCAGCGTGAGCTGCGGCAGATGTCAGCGAACGGAGCGAAGA
>CACXFD010000122.1 GCA_902766845.1 uncultured Lachnospiraceae bacterium
CGCGGCCGCCGCGCAGCAATGGCGGGGACCGGTCCTGTGCGGGCTGATGCTGTGGTACTTCATCGTCCTGAATCTGCTGTTCGGCTGCTTTTTCAATACGGTGACGTTCTCGGTCGAGGACGAAGACTTCGTGATGCTCTCGCAAATGCGCGTCGGGAGCCGGCCGTATCTGACCGGAAAGATCCTGACCAAGGCAGTCACGGAGGCGGCCGGCTTCCTGATCCCGCTGGCCGTCCTGCTCGGATGGCCCATGGCGCTGCTTCTGACCGTGATCCGCTTTAGCGGGCACTGGATCGGGGAGGCAGCGGATATCCGGCTGTTTGAAAACACGGGCCGATGTCTCGGGGACCGGAAGAAGCTGGGCCTGGCCGCCCTGCCGGCCGCGGCGCTCACGGCGTACGGTCTGCCGCTGCTGACGGGACCGGGCTTTCCGGAACGGCTGGCCGGACCGGCCGCGCTTCCGGTCCTGTGCGTGACGGCCGTCCTGTCCGCGGCCGCGTGCTTCGCGGCCGTCCGGTGGCTGGGACGGTATCCGGGCTTCCCGAAGATCGCGCATGCCTATTACAGCTATGACCGGCTGATGGAACTGAATACGGCCATGGAAGAGGCCTTCACGGCAAAGGCCGAGGTCAATGACCTGAAGACCGATGAGGCGCTCACGACGGCCCAGCGCCGCCGCGTGGAAAAGAAGAGCGGTTTTGCTTATCTGCATGAACTGTTCCAGATCCGGCACCGTCAGCTGATCCGTGACGCGGCCGTGAAAAAGACCGCAGTCACGGCGGCGGTCTCCGCGGCGGCCGCGGCGGCCATGCTGCTGATACCGGCGTCCGCGCGGGAGTGGCTCTGGCATTTCCTGACGCACCGGTTCGGCGGCGTCCTGATCTTCGTGATGTACATGCTGTCCGGGACCGCGCGCGTATGCAAGGCGTACTTCTTCCACTGCGACGAGAGCATGCTGCGGTACGGGTATTACCGCAAGCCGCGGGTCCTGCTCGGCATGTTCACGCGGCGGATCCGGAGCCTGCTGCCGTGGGAGATCCTGCCGGCCCTGCCGATGGCGGCCGTCTTTCTGGCCGCGCCGGTCCTTCTCGGGCACGCGGCGGAGTGGTACCGCGGCGCGGCCGTGGCCGCGGAAGCCGTTCTGCTGGCCGTCTTCTTCACGACGTATCATCTGTTCGCGTATTATGTGTTCCAGCCGTACACGCACGAAGCCACGGTGCGCAATCCGTTCTTCTCAGTGTTCAACGCGCTGGTCTATCTGGCGGCCTGGATCGGCCTGAACGCGGAGATCGACAGCGTCTGGCTCCCGGTCATCGTGCTGGGCGTGATCGCGGTCTTTGTGCCGGCCGCGCTCGTGCTGGTGCATGCGCTGTCGCCGAAGACGTTCCGCGTGCGGTGACGGCTGCACGGCAAAACAGTTACGCGGGCTTGCCGCAGTTGAAAGGCGGTCCGTTCGGATGGAGAATCAAAAAAGACCCGGAGGGCAGTGAGCCTTCCGGGTCTTGCCATATTCTTCCGGGTCTTGCCGTATCCCTCCGGGTCTTGCAGTATCGATCGGGAAATCCCGGCTAATGAAGCCGGCCGCTGCCGCGCGTTACCGCGTATATTTCTCCTCGCAGTAGCGGCAGCGGTAGGTGGCCGTTTCCTCGTCCGACAGGTCGAAGATCTGCGGCAGCTCCTGCTCGATCTGCGAGATGCAGCGCGGGTTCTTGCAGCGCAGCACGCCGGTCAGCGTGCGGGGCAGGGCAAGCTTTTTCTTCTCGACGATGCGCTCATCCCGGATCACATTGACCGTGATGTTCGGATCGATGAAGCCGAGCACGTCCAGATCCACGAGATCCAGGCCGCCCTCGATCTTGATGATGTCCTTTTTGCCCATCTTGTTGCTGCGGGCATTCTTGATGATGGCCACCTGGACGTCGAGCTTGTCCAGACCCATGTAGCGGTAGATCTCCATGGATTTGCCGGCCGGGATATGGTCCAGGACGATTCCTTCGGACAGACCGCTGATATTCAGCATCAGATCACCTCCAACAGAGTCGCGATCAGGGCCATGCGCACGTAGACGCCGTAGCGGGCCTGACGGAAATAGGCGGCGCGGGGATCCCGGTCCACTTCGACCGCGATCTCGTTCACACGGGGGAGCGGGTGCAGGATGAACATGTCCGGCCGGGCCAGTTTGAGCTTTTCGGCGTCCAGGATGTAGCTGTCCTTCATGCGGAGGTATTCATCCTCGCTGAAGAAGCGCTCGCGCTGGACGCGCGTCATATACAGGATATCCAGCTGGGGCAGCGCGTCCTCGAGACGCGTGACCTCCGTGTACGGGATATGCTTCTTTTCCAGGACCGATTCGCGGATATAGCTCGGGACCTTGAGCTCCGGCGGGCTGATCAGCACGAAGCGGACGTTTGCATAGCGCGACATGGCCGTCATCAGCGAATGCACGGTGCGGCCGAACTTCAGGTCTCCGCACAGGCCGATCACGAGATCCGAGAGCCGGCCTTTGAGGTTGAAGATCGTGGAGAGGTCCGTGAGCGTCTGCGTGGGATGCTGGTGGCCGCCGTCGCCGGCGTTGATGACCGGGATCAGCGAATGCTGGGCCGCGACCAGCGGAGCGCCTTCTTTTGGATGGCGCATCGCGCAGATGTCGGCGTAAGAGGAGATGACCCGGATGGTGTCCGCGACGCTCTCCCCCTTGGCGGCGGAGCTTGAATCCGCAGAGGAGAAGCCGAGGACGCTGCCGCCCAGGTTCAGCATGGCGGCCTCGAAGGACAGACGTGTCCGGGTGCTGGGTTCATAGAAGAGCGTAGCCAGTTTCTTTCCGCGGCACAGCGACGAAAAACGGGCGGGATCCGCCTCCATATCGCGCGCGAGCAGCAGAAGGTCCTGGGTCTCTTCCACGGAAAGATCCATCGGGTTGAGCAGGTGTCTGAGCATGGAAGCTCCTTTCCGGTGAAAGGGCGGCCGGGCCCGAACAGCCCTTCCCGGCCGGCATCTGGTTGGTTCCGTGCCAGTATAACACAGATCCGCCCGGTTGGGTAGGGCTTTTTTGTACGGGGCCGGCACGGGACCGCGGGCGCGGCCATGCGGAAAAACCGCGAAAAAGCGCTGTTTTATCGCAAAAAAGTGCTTGATTCTTTCGGGCGCGCATGCTATGATATCAAGGCTGTTAAAAGAAAGGAGATATTCCGCTGTCGGGAAGGCCGTTATGAATATCCGGAAAAGAGGAGGAAGACAGTGAACGATATCATCCGCAAGATCGAGGAAGAGCAGCTGAAGGAGACCGCTCCTGAGTTTCGTGTCGGTGACACCGTGCGTGTCCACGCGAAGATCAAGGAAGGTACCCGTGAGCGTATCCAGGTGTTTGAAGGCACCGTGCTGAAGCGCCAGAACGGCGGCGCCCGTGAGACCTTTACCGTGCGTAAGTTCTCGAACGGCGTCGGCGTGGAGAAGACCTGGCCGCTGCATTCTCCGCATGTGGAAAAGGTGGAAGTCATCCGCCGCGGTAAGGTCCGCCGTGCGAAGCTGAACTACCTGCGCGACCGCGTCGGTAAGTCTGCGAAGGTCAAAGAGGTCGTGCGCTGAGCGCTCTTTGCGGCACGGACGGTCAGCCGTCCGCCTCATTCCCCGGACACTCGTGTCCGGGGTCTTCTTTTTATCCGGGAGGCCGGTCCGCCGGCCGGCCTTTTTCTGCGGCGCGGCAGTTGCGGATGCGCGGCAAATCAGTTATAATGAACATATACGGGCTCTGACGGCTCGGGGAGGTTTGACGGTGAAGCGGGAAACGGACAGCGCAGGCGTAAGGAAAGTACTTTATAAGATCGCCGCG
>CACXFD010000123.1 GCA_902766845.1 uncultured Lachnospiraceae bacterium
CCAGAATTCGTGATGTATGTCGGTATCGGACTGGCCGCGGCCGGCGTGCTGGCGGCCTTTCTGGCCGGCCATAAGAGCGGGAGCGCCCGCGCCAAGGCGCCGGTCCGGGAGGTCAAGCGCGTGGCACGGCCGGACGCGGAGCGCGTCTGGCGGCTGCTGACGGCGGTCGCGGCCGTGGCGGATAAGAACCTCGAGGAGACGCGGGAGCGTCAGAAGATCGCGCGGCTGGACGCCGCGCAGCAGGGCGGCCCGCTTCCCGAACGGGAACTGGATCTGCTCGCAAAGCTCCTGGAGACCTCGTCGGAGGCGCAGAGCGAAGAGACCCAGCAGATCTCGTCGGACATCCGGTTCTATCTGCATCAGAACGGCGTGGAAGCGGTCCCGTATACGGAAGAGAAGCGAAACTGGTTCGATGTGATGCCCGGCGACGGTCCGGCGACGGTCCGGCCGGCGCTGGTCTATGACGGCCGGCTCCTGAAAAAGGGCCTGGCGGCCGGTGTGTGACAGAGGATAGCGGAATGGAACGTTTTTTCGGATTTGATCTCGGAGACGCGGAGAGCGCGGTCTGCGTGCTGCCGCGGTCGCAGCACGAGCCGGAGCTTTTGCCGGTCCGGGACAGAAAGAGCTTTATCACGGCCTACGCGCGCACGGAGAACGGGGAACTGATCATCGGCGAGGACGCCTGCTACGCCCCGAAGGTATCGGTGCGGCGCCTGCGCTTCAAGAGCCGGTTCCTGCAGGACCCGGACGTGGACGCGGACGTCCGCAGCTTCGCGGCCGGCGTGCTCGGAGAGCTGTACGGCAGCGGGCGCCTGGTGCAGAACGAAGACGCGTGCTTTTACATCGGCTGTCCCGCCGGATGGGATAAGGCGGACCGGGAACGGTACCGCCGCATCTTTGAAAAGGTGGGCTTCCCGCCCGCCCGCATCATCTCGGAATCGCGCGCGGCGCTCGTGAGCGCCTGCCAGTCCAGACACCTGCAGATCGGGTACGATATCCTGCAGCACGCGGTCCTCGTGGTGGACGTCGGATCGTCCACGACGGACTTCGCGTTCATCTCGGGCGGCCGCGAGGTGGAGCTCAAGACGGCCGGCGAGGTGGCTCTGGGCGGCGGCATCATGGATGAACTGCTGCTCGAGAACGCGCTCGAGGCGGCGCCGGACGGAAAGCGCCTGCGCCGTATCCTGGAGGAGAGCGAGCCGTGGCGCAGCTACTGCGAGTTTGCCGCGCGGCGCCTTAAGGAAAAGTATTTTGCCGACCCGGCGTTCTGGAAGGACCAGCCCTGTCTCGAGGTCGTCCGGCTCCGTTCGCACGCCCTCGCGCGGCTGACGCTGCGTATGGACGAGACAGTCGCGGACCGGCTCGTCAACGGGCCCTCGGAGCGCCTCGGCGGCCGCAGCTTTGCGGACGTGTTCCGCGCGAGCCTGACGGAGGTGCGTGAAAAGCTGGCCGGGCAGGAGCCGGAGCTGATCTTTCTGACCGGCGGCGTGTCCAAAATGGCACAGATCGGCGACTGGTGCCGCGAGATCTTCCCGGAGGCCGTGACGGTCACCGGGACCGAGCCGGAATTCTCGGTCACGCGGGGCCTGGCCTGGTGCGGCAGCATCGACGAAGAGCTGCGCGCGTTCCGCAAGGAGATCGAGGACCTGCGCGATTCGTCGGCCGTGGAGCGCATCGTGGGCGCGCATGTGGAGGAACTGTATCAGGACGCGGTGGAGGCGCTGACTGAGCCGATCCTGCGTGAAGCCGTCCTGCCGGTCATCGACCGGTGGCGCAGCGGCGAGATCGAGAAACTGGCCCAGATCGACGGGATCCTCGAGGAGGAGATCACGGCCTGGCTGCATACCGAAGACGCCCGCCGGCTGCTGACAAAGCCTGTGACGGCGTGGCTGCGGAAGGTCGGCTATGAGCTCGAGGAGCACACGGTCCCGATCTGCGTGCGCCATAACGTGCCGTACCGGGCGCTGAGTCTGACCAGTTATCTGGCGGCGTCGGAGATCGATGTGCGTGTGGAGGCGCGGAGCGTGTTCGCGGTCGAAGAGATCACGTGGATGATCGATACGATCATCTCGGTGCTCGTGGGGCTTTTATGCGGCGGATCCGGCGTGGCCGTGATCTCGAGCGGCCTGCCCGGTATCGTGGCCGGCGCGGTCCTATCGCTCCTGGTCCTGCTTCTCGGAAAGGACAAGATGCAGGAGATGATCCTGAACGCGAACATCCCGGGCGCCGTGCGCAGGCTCACGCCGCGCAAGTATTATGAGAACCGGATCTCGCACATCAGCGAGGAAGTCAAGGAGAGCTTCCGCCACAGCCTCGCGACGGAAAAGAACGAGGAGATCACGGACCGCATGGCCGACGATATCTCCGCGCAGATCGAGGACTGCCTGATGAAGATGGCCGAGGTGGTCGAGATCCCGCTCGGGTGAACGTTCGAGTGAACGCTCAGGTGAACGCTCGGGTGAGCGAAGCCGCGGCGCCATAACGGTGCCGGCCGGTCCCGCCGGACGGGGGTGTACCAGGAAGAAAAGGAGGAAGGGGCTGCCCGTTCGGGCAGCCCCTTCCTCCTTGGTGGTTGAATGCAGGCTCCGGCCGGGCCGGGGCTGCGGCAGAAACCGGGCCGGGGCTGCGGCAGAAGCCGGCCGGTCCTGCTGCGCCCGGCGTGCGTTACAGCGGGAATGCCACGGCGTCCCGGTAGAGCTGCTGCAGCAGGCGGACCAGGGCGGTCAGGCTCTCGCGCCGGTCCGACCGGTGCGTGCACAGGACGCAGGAGAAAGTCTCGGGGCAGTTGAACGGGATCCAGGCAAACTGGCCGCTGTGATCGTTCAAAAACCCCGGGGCCAGGCAGACGCCGCGGCCCGCCGCGACGTTGGTCAGCGTGGTGTCATGGTCGGGGCTGTTCAGGGAACGGACCTGGCCGGAAGTAAGGACACGGTGCTGGACCGCGCGCAGCGCCGCGGGAGAGCCGCCGCCGACCATCAGAGTGCGTCCGTACAGATCCTCCGTGCGGATCAGGTCATTCTGCGCGAGCGCGTCATCCCGCGCGGCGATCAGATAGACACGGCTCTCGAACAGGTCGTGGACTGTGATGCCGGGGATCTGCCGTGTCTGCTCCTTCAGCGCGAAGACGATGTCGGTCTCGTTTCGCAGGAACCCGTCGATCCCGCCGCTGTACTGGAAACGCGGCAGGATCTGGACATCCGGATGCGAGGCGGAAAAGAGCCGCATGGCTTCGGGCAGGAAATAGACGGCCTGCCGCACCATCAGGCTGATCGAGACGCTGTCACGGTATTTCGCGGAAAAGTTCTGCCCCTGCTCGACCGCGCGTTTCAGGTCCTCCCGCAGGCCGGTCAGGAACGTGACGAACTGCGCCCCGGCCGGGGTCAGCGCCGCGCCTTTTCCGCTGCGCTCGAAGACGGCAAAGCCGATCTCTTCCTCCAGCAGCCGGATCTGATACGAGAACGTGGGCTGGCTGACGAACAGGTTCTCCGCGGCCCGGGAAAAGTTCAGCGTCCGGGCTAGTTCGATGCAGTAATCGATCTGTTTGGTGGTCATGGTGCCTCCGCTATCTAATTATTAAATTAATTATACACTGTTTCGATTGGACTTTGCAATCAAAATATGAGATGATGAGAACAGAAAGAGACAGCGGGCCGGACGCGGAGTCCGGACGGGACCGTACAGACACCGGATCATATAAGGAGGCATCATCATGGCAAAGACACTGATCGCATTTTTCTCACGGGCGGATGAGAACTATTTCGGAGGCGCGATGCGCTACATCAAGGTGGGCAACACCGAGGTCGTCTGCGGCCTGATGAAGGAGATGACCGGCGCGGACACTTTCAAGATCGAGATGAAGGAGCCGTATTCCCCGGTCTATATGACCTGTATCGACGAAGCCAAGCGCGACCTGTGCGCCGGCACGCGGCCGGAGCTCGTGAGCCTGCCGGACAGCCTGGACGCATATGACACCGTGATCCTCGCATATCCGAACTACTGGGGCACCGTGCCGATGGCCGTGGTCACCTTCCTGGAGGCGTTCGATTTTGACGGCAAGACGATCCTGCCGCTCTGCACCAACGAAGGCAGCGGGCTCGGCTCGAGTGAACGCGATATCAAAAAGTACGCGCCGGGCGCGAAGCTGGGACGCGGACTGTCCGTGACCGGGAGCAGGGCGGCCTCGTCCGCAGACGCCGTCAGACGCTGGCTGGAAGGCAACGGCGTGCTGTAAGGACCGGAGAACGGAGCAATGGATGAGAAAGAGCGGATCCGGGACCTGTACCGGACATACCGGGAATACATGATCAAAAAGGACATAGCCGGCCGGAAACTGGCTGGCCGGGTACCGGCTGCTGGAGAAGGCGTACCGTGAAGGCAAGGCCCGGGCGATCGGCATCTCGAACTTTGAAGGAGAGTATCTTGAGAAGCTGCAGACCGAGTGGGAGATCGCGCCGCAGTTCATCCAGGTGGAGGCGCATCCGTACTTCCCGCAGACGGAGCTTCGCCGGACGCTGGACCGCTTCGGGATCCGTCTGATGAGCTGGTATCCGCTGGGCCACGGCGACCGCAGCCTGATCGAGGAGCCGGTCTTCAGAAGGCTCGCGGAAAAGCACGGCAAGACCCTGCCCAGGTTATCCTGCGCTGGCATACGCAGATGGGGTTCGTCGTGATCCCGGGCAGCCGGAACGTGGCGCATATCAAAGACAATCTGGACATCCTGGACTTCACGCTGACGGACGATGAGATGGAGCAGATCGCCGGTCTCGACCGCGGCGTGCGGTATTACACCCGGACCGA
>CACXFD010000124.1 GCA_902766845.1 uncultured Lachnospiraceae bacterium
GAACGCGCCGAGCGCGCCGTAGGTGCAGGTATGGGAATCCGCGCCGATCACCGCGTCGCCGGCCACCACGAGGCCCTGCTCCGGCAGGAGCGCATGCTCGATGCCCATGCGGCCCACATCGTAATAATGCGTGATTCCCTGATCCGCGGCAAAATCGCGGCAGCATTTGCAGTTCTCCGCGGACTTGATGTCCTTGTTCGGGATGAAATGGTCCATGACCAGGGCGATCTTCTCCTTGTCGAAGACCGTCTTCTGCTTCATCTTCTGCATCTCGCGGATGGCCACCGGGGACGTGATGTCATTGCCCAGGACCAGGTCCAGATCCGCCTCGATCAGCTGGCCCGCCGACACCTCGGGAAGGTGCGCGTGCGCCGCGAGGATCTTCTGCGTCATCGTCATGCCCATCGTAAAAAACCTCACTTTTCAAAGCATAAACCTCTTGTCATTCTACCATCTCATCTGCTATAATACCAATAAATAAAGGTGATACCTTTTATAACGAACTGTTATGCGCATCTTGAACCGTTACCGGAAAGGATCACTCCTATGGAACAGAACAATCTGTCTCTCTACCGGATCTTTTATGAAGTCTGCCGCACGCTGAATATCTCCCGCGCGGCCAAGGAGCTCTACATCAGCCAGCCGGCCATCTCCAAGTCCATCAGCCGTCTGGAGGAGAACCTCGGCACCACGCTCTTCATCCGCAATTCCCGCGGCGTCCAGCTGACCGATGAAGGCCGTCTGCTCTACGACCACGCCCGGGCCGCGTTCGAAGCGTTGGATGAGGGCGAGGAGCAGCTGCGCCACATCCGGGATCTCGGCATCGGCCAGATCCGCATCGGCGTCTCCTCCACGCTCTGCAAGCACGTGCTGGTCCCCTACCTGAAGGATTTCATCCGGGAACACCCCCACATCAAGATCACGATCGAATGTCAGGATTCGGCCCGGACGCTGGATATGCTCGAACAGGGCCAGATCGATATCGGCCTCGTGGCGGAGCCGCGCAGCAAGCGCAATCTGGATTTCTTCCCAGTCTCCAAGATCGAGGACATCTTCGTGGCCACCGGCGAATACCTGGCCCATCTGAAGATCCGCGAAGACCAGCACGAGGACGTGCTGCGGGACGGGAACGTGATGCTGCTCGAACGCGGGAACATGACGCGCAGCTATGTGGAGGACTGCCTCTTCGAGCAGAAGATCGAGCTGCGCCATATCATGGAGATCAGCTCCATGGACCTGATCATCGACTTTGCCCGCATCGGCATGGGCGTGGGCTGCGTGATCCGCGAATTCGTGCAGGAGGAGCTCTCCACGGGCCTGCTGCGCGAAATCTCGCTTCCGGCTCCGATGCCGTCCCGCGCGATCGGGTTTGCCCATATGAAGAACACGGGCCTGCCCAACGCGGTCCTGCAGTTCGTCCAGTATTATAAATCCAGAAGCTGAGTCCGCCGCTGCCTTGTCACAGGCCGGCGCGGCCGGGAGCAAAGATATGAAAAACGCCGGGGCGTCACCGCCCCGGCGTTTTTTTGCTGCCCGCGAGACCCTTTCGCCGTCCCGGCGCCCGGTCTCTCCGGTCCGGCCTTTCGGTCACTCCTGCCCGGGATCCGGGGCCGGCGTGAGCAGCGTGAACCGGTTCTTCCGGAAGCGGATCAGCCCTTCCCGCTGCATCCCGGCCAGCTCGTGCGAGAGCGCGCTCCGGTTCACGCACAGGTAGCGCGCCATCTCCTCCCGCGAGAAAGGGATCGTCAGCTCCCGCGTGCCGCGTTTTTCCGCCTGCATAGTCAGGTAGGTCAGGATCCGGCTGCGCAGCCCGCTTTGCGACAGGATAGACAGATGGTACGCGCGCTTCATGTTGTCATGCGAAACGATCCGGAGCAGCCGCGAGATCATCTCCGTCCTCACCTCCGGGCGCAGGCTCCCGGGCTCGGTCAGGACCGTGACCGGCATCCTGAACAGCAGCACCTCTTCCGCCGCCTCGGCATAATAGATGGAGCGGCGCGTCCGCGTGAAGGCAAGGTCCGCGGCCAGCACCTGCGGCGGACCGAGAAGGTCGATCAGGCTCTCCTCCCCGTTCTCGAACAGCTGCAGCAGCCGGACCCGTCCGTCCAGCAGGATCCCGATCCAGTCCACCGCATCCTGCTTCAGAAAGATCTGGCTTCCCGGCCCGTAATGGCGCAGGTGTCCGAGCGGCAGGATCTCCCGTCGGATCTGTTCCGGCTCCATATCCGGGATCAGATGGCACCGGCACAGCACTTCCAGCGCGGTATCCGTCTGTTTTACGTCTTTTTCGTTCTTATTATTCATATTCATAATAAAAGGATATCACATTTATGTTGTTCTGACAACATAAATCCGTTTTGTATTTTGATATACTTAACAAGAACGGATCCCGGCCGCTCTGCTGCCCGCCGCTGCTCACGTATCGGCGACGCCGTCCGCCGGCCGTATCCCGAATCACAAAAAAGGAGTATGAACCATGAAAAAGAGCATCGCACTGCTTCTCGCGCTCTGCCTGTCCGTCAGCCTGCTGGCGGCCTGCGGCCAGAGCAACCCGGCTCCGCAGACCACGGCCGCCCCGGCGGAAAACGTGGAACTGTTCGTCCTGGCCGCGGCCTCCATGCAGGAGACCTTGACCGAGCTCGGCAAGACCTACGAAGCCGCCAACCCCGGCGTGAAGGTCACGTTCACCTTCGATTCCTCGGGCACGCTGAAAAAGCAGATCCAGGAAGGCGCGGCCTGCGACATCTTTATCTCCGCCGGCCAGAAGCAGATGAACCAGCTGGACATCAGCGCGGATAAGGAAGTCAACACCGAAGGACTGGACTTCGTCGTCGCGGAATCCCGCTTCAACATTCTGGAGAACAAGGTCGCGCTGGCCGTCCCGGAAGGCAATCCGAAGAACATCCTGTCCTATGACGACCTGAAGGCCCATCTGGAGGCCGGCGACGCGGTCCTGGCCATGGGCGACGCGGATGTTCCCGTGGGCCAGTACACCCAGAAGATCCTGGCCTATTTCGGTCTCTCCGAAGAAGAACTGGCCGGCAAGGGCGTCATCACATACGGCTCCAATGTCAAGGACGTGACCTCCAAGGTCTCCGAAGCCGCCGTGGACGCGGGCATCATCTATCAGACCGACGCCTTCTCCGCGGGCCTGACCATCGTCGATACCGCGGCCAAGGACATGTGCGGGCAGGTCATCTATCCGGCTTCCGTCATGAAGCCCTCGGCCCATCCCGAAGCCGCCCGGGCCTTCCTGGATTTCCTGAAGACCCCGGAAGCCGGCGCCGTGTTTGAAAAGGTCGGTTTTACGCCCCTGAGCTGATCGGGACCGGCCGCATGTAATCCGTAAAAAACCTCGCCCCCTCCTGTTCGGAGGGGGTGATCTGTGCTATACTGACCACAGGACCTTACTTTTCAAAAAGCCGGGAGGATCGCCATGGACTGGTTCCCTCTGTATAATTCGCTGCGGATCGCCCTGATCAGCACCGTCATCATCTTTTTCGTCGGGATCTTCGCGGCCTACTACATCGCCCGGCTCCCGCGGGGCCTGAAAGCGGCCCTGGACGTGATCCTCACGCTTCCTCTGGTCCTCCCGCCCACCGTAGTGGGCTATCTCCTGCTGAGGCTGCTGGGGCCGCGGCGCGTCATCGGCGCCTGGTTCCTGGAGACCTTCGGCATCAAGCTCGTCATGACCTGGTGGTCCGCGATCTTCGCGACCACGGTCGTGATCTTCCCCCTGATGTACCGCACCGCGCGCGGCGCGTTCGAATCTTTCGATCAGACCCTCGCTTATTCGGGCCAGAGCCTCGGCCTTTCCAATACCTATATCTTCTGGCGCATCCGCATGCCGTACTGCCGGCAGGGGATCCTGGCCGGCACCGTGCTGGCCTTTGCCCGCGCGCTCGGTGAATACGGCGCCACCAGCATGATCGCCGGCTATACGCCCGGCCGCACCGCGACGATCTCCACGACCGTCTACCAGCTCTGGCGCATCAACGACGACGCGCTGGCCCTGCGGTGGGTGCTCGTCAATATGGCGATCTCGTTCGTGGTCCTGCTGGCCGTCAACATGCTCGAGCGCCGCGACCGGCAGCGGGCGTAGAAAGGAGGCCTCCGGTGTCTTTATACGTCGATATCGAAAAAAAGCTCGGGAACTTCCTGCTGAAGGTGAAGCTCGAAGCCGGTGAAGAGACGCTGGCCCTGCTCGGCGGGTCCGGCTGCGGCAAGAGCATGACGCTCAAATGCATCGCCGGGATCGAGCGGCCGGACCGCGGCCGCATCGTCGTGGATGATGAGATTCTCTTCGATTCCGAAAAGAAGATCGACCGGTCGCCCCAGAAGCGGCGGACCGGCCTGATGTTCCAGAACTATGCCCTGTTTCCCCAGATGACCGTACGCCAGAACCTGGCGGCCGGGGCGCGGCGGGAAACGGACAAAGCCGAACGGTCCCGGATGGTACAGCGCTGTCTGGAGGAATTCGGGCTGAAAGAGCTGGCGGACCGGCTGCCCTCCCGGCTCTCGGGCGGCCAGCAGCAGCGCGTGGCGCTGGCCCGCATCCTGGTCTCCTCCCCGCGGATCCTGCTGCTCGACGAGCCGTTCTCCGCGCTGGACGCGCATCTGCGCTTCCGGATGGAGAACGAGGTGCGTGACATGATCCGCGCGTTCGGCAAGACCGTCGTCTTTGTCTCGCACGACCGCGATGAGGTCTTCCGGCTGTCGGAC
>CACXFD010000125.1 GCA_902766845.1 uncultured Lachnospiraceae bacterium
TATGCCTCGATGAAGCGCTCCTTCCAGTCCGTCATGATCGGCATGCTCTCCGCGGGATCCACCTTGTCCCAGCCCGCCGGACGGCTTCGCCGCACGACCGCGTAAGGATCCGGCAGCTTGACGGTGCCGTTCTCGCAGACGACTTCGCACTGGATGTCGTAGCCGTAACCGTCCGCGACCTGCACTTCCACGTCGATGAAGCAGCCCTTCTTGGTGCGCAGCAGCACGACCTGAGGGTTGTCATAGCCCTTGTTGGAGTTCGCGCTCTGGCGCACGCGCACGCACTGGGCGTCTTCGTATTCATCCCCGAGCAGCCAGCGGCAGATGTCGAGCTCGTGGATCGCGACGTTGGTGATGCCGTTCTCGGTCTTGAAGCCCGGGCCCTGCGACACGTTGCGGTGGCAGGCCTTGATCAGCAGGGGCGCGCCCAGCTCGCCGGAGTCGATGATGCGCTTCATCTCCGCGTAGCCGCGGTCATACCGGCGCATGAAGCCGACCTGCACGAGCTTTTTGCCGATCTCGAGCTCGCGGTTGATGATCTCTTCGCAGTCCTTCGCGTTCTGGCTCAGCGGCTTCTCGCAGAAGCACCATTTCTCATACTTCAGGGTCTCCATCACATAGTCGTGATGCGTCGAGTCGATCGACGTGATGACGACGGCTTCCACTTCGGGATCCGCGATCATGCCCATGCAGTCGTTCCCGTAGGAACGGATGCCGTATTTGGCTGCGGTCTCGTCCGCGGCCTGGGCCACGTAGTCACTGACCGCGACGACGGTCGCGCCGGGCACGGTCTCGATGATGCGGCGGCACTGGTCACGCCCGATGGCGCCGCAGCCGACGATGCCGATCTTCAGAACTTTCTCCATGATCGATTTTCCTCCTCTTTGAAACGATCGAACCGGTCGATCAGTATTTGCGCGCATCCTTCACATGCGCCAGGTGGTCTTCATATGCCGCGACGTTGCGCGGGTTCTCGCTGACTTCGGTGTCTCCGACGCGCCACCAGGAACCGTAGCCCTCCGTCATGGACTTCGGAAGCACGCGGATATCGAACAGGACCGGCACGCCTTCGACCTTCTTGGCGTCCGCGATCGCGGCACGCAGCTCGTCGAGCGTATGGATGGTATAGGCCTTGCAGCCGTAGCCTTCCGCGATCTTCGCGAAATCCACCGGGATGAAGTTCCCGTACAGCTCCCCGTCCTCGCTGCGGTAGCGCAGTTCGGTGCAGAGCGTGTCGTTTCCGTGGCCAACCTGCAGGTTGTTGATGCAGCCGTAGCTCGCGTTGTTGAACAGGCAGACGTTGATCTTCTTGTGCTCCTGCACCGCGGTCAGCAGCTCCGCGTGCAGCATGATGAAACTTCCGTCGCCGGTCATCGCGTAGACGTCATGGTCCGGGACCGCGTACTTGACGCCGAGCGCGCCCGAGACTTCATAGCCCATGCAGGAATAGCCGTATTCCATGTGGTAGGTATCCACGGCCTTCGGACGCCACACGCGCTGCATGTCTCCGGGCAGAGAGCCGGCCGCGCCGATCACGACGTCCTCGGGATCGATGCATTCGTTGATCACGCCCAGGACAGCCGTCTGCGTCAGATCCGCGTTCAGGTCCTTCGCGAAGCGGAAGGCCGACGAGGCGTTCGCGTCATTGACCTCGGGCACGTAATCCGGGCCGAACGTGATGTGGTCCAGACGGTACAGTTCCTTCTTCCAGCGGTCGCGCGCTTCCTGCACCTGCGTGGTATACGGGGCCTTGTAGCCGTCCAGCTTTTCGAGCAGGGCCGGCAGGGCCATCTTGGCGTCCGCGACCACCGGGACCGCGGCATCCATCTTCAGGGCCTGGAATTCGGATACGTTGATGTTGACGAACTTCGCGTCGTCGCGGAACAGCCACTTGGACGACGTCGTGAAGTCGGTGTAGCGGGTGCCCACGCCGATGATCACGTCAGCGTCCTTCGCGATCTCGTTCGCGGCCGAGCAGCCGGTCACGCCGATGCCGCCGAGGTTCAGTTCATGGTCCCAGACGACCGCGCTCTTGCCGGCCTGCGTCTCGCCGAACGGGATGCCGGTCTTCTCCGCGAATTCCCGGAACTGCTCATGCGCCTCGCTGTAGCGGACGCCGCCGCCGCAGATCAGCAGCGGAGCCTTGGCGTTCCGGATCACTTCCGCGGCCTCTTCGAGGGCCTCTTCCTCCGGCAGACGGCGCGCCAGGCGGTGCACACGTTTGCGGAAGAAGCTTTCCGGATAATCATAGGCCTCGCCCTCGACGTCCTGCGGCATCGCGATGCAGACAGCGCCGGTATTGGCCGGATCCGTCAGCACGCGCATCGCGCTGATCATCGCGCTCATCAGCTGCTCGGGACGGACGATGCGGTCCCAGTAGCGGCAGACGGCACGGAA
>CACXFD010000126.1 GCA_902766845.1 uncultured Lachnospiraceae bacterium
CAGGTCATACTCCACCTTCTCGGGGTCCTGCTCCTTCGTGAAGCCGAGCCGGCGCGAGATCCGGCCCACATGCGTATCCACGACCACGCTCGGATCGCCGAAGACGTTGCCGCGGATCACGTTAGCCGTCTTGCGGCCCACGCCCGGAAGGCTGGTCAACTCTTCGACCGTGCGCGGCACCTCGCCTCCGAAATCCTCGCAGAGCCTGCGGCAGCAGGCGATCAGGTTCTTTGCCTTCATGTGATAGAACCCGACCGGATGGATGATCCGCTCGAGTTCCTCGATATCCGCCCCGGCCATAGCCGCGGGATCCGGATAGCGGGCAAACAGCGCGGGCGTGAGCGTATTGACGCGGGCGTCGGTGCACTGGGCACTCAGGATCGTCGCGACCAGGAGCTGCCACGCGTCTTCGTGATCCAGGTAACACTTGACGTCCACCGTATACATCTGATCCAGCCGGTCCAGCACGGCCCGCACCCGTTCGCTCTTTTTCATGGTCGGCTCCTTTATTGAAAACGTTCGGTCGAAGATACGCCGTCTCTTTCTTCAAAATCGATCAGTTTCAGCGCGCGGCGCTTGAAGACGGTCGCGATCGCAAGGCACACGAGCTCCGCGATCGGGAACGCGAACCAGACATAGTCCACCTTGCCGAACAGGGAGAGCACATACGCGGCCGGAAGCAGCACGGCGATCTGCCGGATCAGCGACATGTACATGCCGTAGAGCCCCTTGCCGAGCGCCTGGCAGACGCTGGTCACCACGATGCAGTACGCGGCCGGCAGAAAGCTCAGGCTGATGATCCGCAGCGCGCGCACGCCCATCTCCATCATGGACGGCGACGCGTCGAAGAGCCACAGCATCGGCCGCGGGAAGATCTGGAACAGCAGCAGGCCCACGGCCATGATCCCGACCGCGTACAGCGTCGCGGTGCGGATGGTCTCGAGGATCCGGTCCCGCCGGCGCGCGCCGTAGTTATACGCCACGATGGGCACCACGCCGTTGTTCATGCCGAAGACCGGCATGAAGACGAAGCTCTGCAGCTTGAAATAGACGCCGAACACCGCAGTCGCGGTGGACGTAAAGGAGAGCAGGATCCGGTTCATGAAGAAGTTCATGACCGATCCGATCGACGCCATCACGATGGACGGCACGCCCACGTAGTAGATGCGCTTGACCACGAAGGCCGACGGCGCCATCTGCCGCACGTCCAGCCGGATATCCTTGTTCGCGGTCAGGTTGAAGACGAGGCCCAGCGCCATCGACAGGAGCTGGCCGGCCACGGTCGCGACCGCGGCGCCGGTCACGCCCATCTTCGGAAAGCCCAGCAGGCCGAAGATCAGGATCGGGTCCAGGATCATATTCGCGACGGCGCCCGACATCTGCGTGATCATCGAATAGACCGTGCGGCCCGTGGAGACCAGCAGGCGCTCCGCCATGATCGCGCCCATCAGGCCGATCGACACGACCGTCACGACCGACGTGTATTCGATCCCGTACTGCACGATGACTTCGATATCCGTCAGCGCGCGGAAATACGGCTCCACGAAGAACAGGCCGAAGATCATGAAGACGAGGCTCGACGCCGCGGCCAGAAACAGCGCGACGTTGGCCGTTTTGTTCGCGAGCTCGTAGTTCTTTTCCCCGAGGCTCTTGGACAGCAGCGCGTTCACGCCGACGCCGGTGCCGGTCCCGACCGCGATCATGATGTTCTGTACCGGGAACGCGAGCGAGACCGCGCTCAGCGCGTCCTCGGCGATCCGGGCCACAAAAATGCTGTCCACGATATTATACAGCGCCTGCACCATCATCGAGAGCATGATGGGCAGCGACATCGACAGGATCAGGCGGGGGATCGGGAGGACCCCCATCTTGTTTTCTTCTCTCTCCATCGGCCGGTCTCCTCTGCCGCTGACGCGGTCATTTTTCCGCATGCAGTATCCTGTATATTGTATCCTGCCGCACAGGAGCCTGACAATAGCCAAAATACACGAATTTCCTTGCTTTTCACGATATGTCGTGGTAGGATAATCCATCGTAAGCCTTTAGTCCCACCAAAGGAGGTAAACATACCATGAAAAAACGCATCGCCGCCGCGCTGCTGGCGGTCCTGATCCTGTCCCTGACGGCCTGCGGCCAAAGCGCCGCCCAGAAGTACACGGACTACGTACAGGGCGTGATGGACTGCAGCTATCGCGGAGAGTTCGACGCCTACACCAAGAGCCGCGGAAACAAGGACAACACCGAGGCGCAGGAAGTCTACGACGCGACCGTCGAGAACTATGCCTACCAGCTCATGAATTATCTCGAGGTAGAGTATAACTACATCGACGAAGACATCATCGAGCAGTACAAGGACCTGGCCGCCAAGCTCCTGATGAAGACCAAGTACACGGTCAACAAGGCGGAGATCGCCGGCAAGGAATACCACATCAAGCTCGAGATCCAGCCGCTGGATTTCTGCGACATCGTCGTGGACGCAGCGACCGCGGTCGCTGATCAGTACAACGCCGATCAAGCCGCCCTCGGCGAGAATGCCACGGATGAGCAGCTGATTGAGCTTGAGAACACCTACGCCCGCAACATGCTCGAAGCCGTCACGCCGTTCGTGGACCAGGTCGGCTACAAGGACACCAAGACCAAGGTCGTGATCATGCAGGAAGGCGATGAGGGCTACGGCCTCGAGGACGCCGACTGGCAGCAGATCGACAACATGGTCGTGGACATGGACTGACGATCCGGTATCCGCAAAACACGCGGCGTCCTGCCGCGCCATATCAGAAGAAACGCCAAGAGCCGGCCGCTTGCCGCGGCCGGCTCTTTTTGTATGCTCTGTATGCGCTCCGATGCAGTGCGGTCCGTTATGACGCAGTCCAGTCGGTACGCCGCAGTGCGGTCCGTCATGACGCGGCGCAGTCGGTACGCGGCGCGGTCCGTTATGAGATCGCCCGCAGGATCTCCCCGGCGACCTCGCGGGGGCTCTTCCCGTCCGTGGACACGGTCAGGTCCGCGGCGTCCTCATAGGCCGCGCGGCGCTCCTCCATCATGGCCGCGATCTGCGCGGCGCTCTGCTTTCCGTCCAGCAGCGGCCTCCGGTCATCCGGTCCGACCCGCCGCAGCACTTCCTCCGGCGATACGGTCAGTCGGACCACGGTCCCCGCGGTCCGCATGGCCGCGCGGTTCTCGGGCCGCAGCACGGCCCCGCCTCCGCAGGAGACGATCCGCGCAGCCGTCCCTTCCTCCGCAAGTTCCCGGATCAGCGCGCTCTCCGCGTCCCGGAAGAACGCTTCGCCCTCCCGGGCAAAGATCTCGCGGATGCTGCGGCCCAGGCGGCGCGCAAGCTCCGTGTCCGTTTCCGTGACCGGCCATCCCGTGCGCGCGGCCAGTTCCCGCGCCGCCGCGGTCTTGCCGCTGCCCATGAACCCGACCAGCCACAGGACGCGGCCGGCGCCGGTCGGGCCCTTCGAACCCGTTTCAGGCCTCATCACCGGCTCCGTCCCGGTCATCATGCCATCTCCCGGCATTCTTTCTTCCACTGCGCCAGCAGTTCTTTGACTGCGGCCGGACGGCGCACCCCGTCCTTCTGGAACGCGGCGTCGGCCTCCGCGCACTTGCCGGTAAAGCCCGATTCGCTGCGCAGGCGCTCGAATTCTTCCTTCCAGGCAAACTGGACCTTCGGGTCGATGGCCGTGAACAGCTCCGGCATGATGCCGGACGCCGGCTCCAGCAGGCGCAGGCCGTACAGGTACTTCAGCGTTTCTTCATCGCCGGTCAGCGTGTAGGCGCGCTCGTAGCTGTCCGCGGCCTCGGTGAAGCAGAAGCTCCGGCACAGGCACGCGGCCTTGTTCTGATAGAGCGCGGCCAGCCCCTCTTTGGTCACATGGTATTTGTCCGCCTGCGACAGGATGCTGTCATACAGGCGCACGGCGGCGTCGTAATGGCCGCGTTCCACCATGTAGTCCGCCTTGTTCTTGAGCGCCTCCCAGGGCTTGGCCTGCTTCTTGCGCTCGGTCGCTTTCAGGAATTCCGACAGCTCTTTTTCGGTATGATAGCCCACCTCGGACAGGAACAGGAACATCTGCTGTTCGATCGTGTCTTCCTCGCGCGCGCGGGCCAGCTTGTCCGCGAGCTGCGGCATGGCCAGGTCCTCGCGGATGAACTGCAGCAGCGGGTCGGAGAAGAAATCCGGCTCGATCAGCAGCACGTTCCGGTCGATATAGCAGCACAGTTCCTCCGCGGAGAAGATCCGCACGGCCCCCTCCTCGAGGTAGAACGGCGTTTTCGCGAGCGGGCTCGTGCACAGATAGAATTTGCTCATGGCCGCCTCCTTACACCTTCACCGTCTCTTTGATCTCCACGCCGGACGACGGATAGAAATCCCCGAAGCCCATATCGCGGATGCGCACCATCATCTGCTCTTACGACTGGAACGCGATCGTGACCTCCATGCGGGTCATGCGCTCCGGGCGGTCCGGCAGCGCCGTCAGCGGGATGCTGATCTTGCGGATCCCGGCCGGATCCACGCGCCGCACGGTCAGGTCCAGCGCGTCCGCGGTGCCGCGGATCAGTTCCAGCGTAGCCTTCGAATCATACCAGCATGCGCCGGCCGAGGCCAGGATCAGCTGGCGGTCCCGCCCCTTCAGCGACGCTTCCATGGTCACGGTGACCGGGATGCGTCCTTCGCAGACGCAGATCATGTTATAATTGCTCTCCTCGCGGTCCGCGTCCAGCGCGATGAAGGCCGCGCCCTTCGAAAACAAGCCCTGGCCGGAGAACACGCGGCGCTTTTTGCAGAGCGTGCGCAGGAACTCCTCGGCCCAGTCGGTCTTCTCGAAGCCCTTGCCGGTCAAAAAGACCGATGAGACGACCTTGCGGTCCAGCAGGCGCTCCGCGCAGTTGGTCAGGATCGTGTCCGCGAGCTTGCGCCCCGATTTAGTCTCGAGGATGTCCAGACGGAACCCTTCTTCAAGGAACTGGTGCTCGCCGCGCACGAGCTGCGGCGTCCGGCCGCGCAGCACGCCGAGCTCATAGTAATGCAGCCCGTTCTCCGACAAATCGAACAGGACCACCTGGTTGGCCCAGAGCTCCTTTTTCTGGGTCAGCACGTAATACACGAAGCTCTCGGTGTGGCTGACCAGGCTGATCTTCTCCCGCGGGATGCCGAGGCGCATCAGGACCCGGACGATCACGTCCATCACGTCCGCGGACAGTTCCTGCAGCGTGACCGTGATATGGGCGATGTCTTGCCCCTCGTGCTTTTCGCGGACGCTCATCAGGAGCTTGTTCAGGTAGATCTCGAGCAGCTCCTCCGCTTCGTAGCGGCGGCCGCGCATCGTGGACGTTCCCTCGCGCGCGGTCAGCTTCAGGAGCTTGTCCACGAGGATCCCCTTGCCGGTCAGCGCCATCTTGTACGCGTCTTCCCCGATGTACCAGACCTCTTCCTCGCGGTCCCGGCACAGGACCGTGGGCATCAGCGTCTGCGTCCCTTCTTCGTCAAAGGCAAAGGGCTCTGCGTCCATGGTCTCCGGATCAAACAGACTGACCTGACAGTAATCGTCGCACAGATCGAGCCCGATTCGCAAGCCTTCCATACTCCCTCACCCCTTTATTTCTTCAGCGGGAACCAGGCCTTGGTCATGGTCTCCCGCACTCCGTAGTCTTCCATCGCGCGCTTGAGCGCCATCTCGTCCCCGCTCTGCGCAAGGCGCAGCAGCTGGTTCATCTGGCCCATGCGCCCGTACGGCGCCGCGGCCTCCTCCGAACTGACGAAAAAGCTTCCCTGATACAGCACCTCGCGCGCGTCCGGATCCGCGGTGCGCCGGCAGATGTCGTATTCCACGGTATCGCCCTCGAACGCGGTCAGCGTCTTGACGAAGATGCCCTCGTACATATGGCGGAACGTCTCTTCGGCGAATTCGGTCTGGTCCGGCAGGACCCGGTAGCGCAGCTGGAGCTGGTCGTTCTTGCCGGCCCGGTATTCGATGATCTGGCGGTTCTGGAGCTTGATCTGCATGCCGAGCTTGCGCGACAGCGGCTTCAGGTATTCGAAGACGAGGCCGTCGTCGAGGATGCTCTGCACGAGCTCACGGCCAAACTCCATCTGGTCGTCCGTCAGGATGAACGCGCCGTAGTAGTATTTCGTCAGCGCCAGCCGGTGGATCACCGGCAGGTCGGAGACGTTCGTCTCCTTACGGTCATGCTGTTCGATGTAGGCCACGTTGTCCTCGCCGAGATCCCGGTCCTCCAGGAAGTACCGATAGCACAGGACCGTGAAGTAGGCCCGGACGAGCATGCCGTCCACCGTGCCCTTTTCCGCGTAGGCCGTGAACACGTCGCCGGCGCGGTCGTAGCGTCCCGTGAACAGCATCTGGGCCAGCAGCCGTTCTTCCATGTCCCCGGTGTCCGCCCCGGCTTCGCGGGCCGCGTCCCAGACCTGCAGCATCCGGTCCGTATCCGACTGGAGCGTACCGCACAGCAGGGACAGCAGCGGCGGTTTGGTCTTTCCCTTCGCGAACAGCCAGGCCGCGATCTCCGACAGCAGGTCCCCGCGGGTGCCCGCCTCCGCCTCCGCGGAAGCCAGCGCCAGCAGGCGCTCCTCGTCCAGACGGCGATAACCGTACGCCGGGATCTGGGCCCACGCGTCCGCGTAATAGCCGCGGTCGATCAGCGATTCGATCCACAGGCCCCGCTCCGCCGGCTTCATCTGCGAGGCGTCCATGTTCAGGTAGTCTTTATCGAAGATCAGCTCATCCTTGCTGTCATGGATCCAGCGGATCACGGCCGCGGACAGCTTTTCCCTAAACGGCCGGGACAGGGCCGGATTCAGGACCGTCTCGCGGAACAGGTCGATCCCCTGACGCGTGTAATCTCCGGCCTCATACAGGGCGCGGCATTCAGAGAAGCCCTCCTCCTTATGCGGCGGCCGGTACGCCCGGCAAGCCGACAGGAGCGGCTCCTTCTCCATCAGCGGGACCACATCGGTATGGAATCCGGTATAGCGGTTCCCGTTCGCGTCCTGCAGCATCAGGACGTAATGATCCCCGTAGATCGGCAGGAAGGCGCGCCCGCCGCGCAGCGGGGCCGACGTCTCCTCGGTGGATTCCTCGTACCGCAGCACGGCCTGCGTCATCTGTTTTTCCGCGGTCACGACCATATGGGTGTGCAGGATCATCGGCAGGATGCCGGCCACCTTCTCATCCACCATCTCCGGATAGAGCAGGCGCTGGTACAGGTACGCGAGGCGGTCATCCACGTTGCCGTGCAGGACCTCGCCCATCACGAACTGCTCCATCTGTCCGCGGTAGGCGTCATATTCCCGGTCCCCGGGCTGATAGTGCGAAAGGATGTAGCGGTACAGCGCGGTCTTGGCCTTCACGCCGAGTGAATGCTGGTAGGCAAAATACCCGAGCAGCGGCGCCGAGAGCGGTTCGGAGCAGTTCTCCGGCCGCGTGCACAGATAGTATTCATACAGGCGCGTCAGCCGCAGATCGGACTTGACGCCCTTTTCATACCACGAGAAGCTGTCCGGGGTCTGGATATCCCCCTTCATCAGCAGCGTACAGACCGCCGCCAGCACCTCCGACTGCCCGAAGGTCTGGTACAGACGCTTGAGGAGCCGCACGTAGCCGGGACGGTATCCGCGCTCCGACGCCGCGAGCGACGCGGTCTGGCGCGCGAGCGACAGGCCCACGAGGCCGTTCTCGCTCCCCCATGACAGGGCCTGCAGGGACAGGTCGTCCATCATGGTCAGGAGCTCGGGCAGGCGCCGGTATTTCAGGCACAGCGCCATATACAGGTACGGGCTGCGCTCGCCGTTATCGTATTCACGGCGGATCTCCTGCAGGAAGTAGACGCTGTCCTCCTGCAGCCGCTGCTCCGCGGCCAGGCGCACGAGGAACATCAGCGCCCCGCCCGCGCCGTCCTGACGGAACTGCGACAGGAGCTCCGTCAGCAGTTCCTTCTGCTCCGGCTGCCCTTCGAGCAGATAACGGATATACAGGTAATAGCAGTACAGGTCCGGACGGCTCTCGCGGCGCTCGTAGACCGGCCCGTACAGGTCGTTCAGCAGCATGGAGGCCAGCTCCGCCTTGCGCTGCAGCACATACAGGTGGGCGTGGATCAGCTGGAAGCGGATCTCGGACGGCTGCGCGCCGCGCAGTTTCCCGATCAGGCCCTGGAGCTGTTCCAGATCCTCCGCCGACGTGCGCGTCCCGGCCAGATACAGCAGGTGCAGGCGCGTGAATTCCGTCAGCGCGCGCTGGAACTCGAGCTGTTCCTGGTTGGATTCCGGCTGATAGGTGCTCAGCGCGCAGGACAGGCCCACTTCGAAGCTCTGGTACGTGCCTTCGATGCGGATATGGCCGCGGTTCACGCCCGGATGCAGCCGGTCCGTGCAGATCTGGTACGGCAGCAGGCAGGTGTCCCCGTCAAAGTCCTTCTCCGTGACCAGCGCTTTCTCCGGCACGATGAAGTCCGCGTCCGCGGACACGCGCAGCGTGAACGAGCCCCAGGTATTCTTCTCGATCTTCACGGTGTCCGTGAAGACCGTATGCGGCATCTGATAGGTCCGGGCGCTGTCGTAGACCGTGAAGCGCACGGCCTCCTTGGCCCCGGTGCTGACGAGGAACTCCTCGAGGGCGTTGCCGATGTCGCCGCGGCGCGTGAGCCCGTCATAGCGGGCCGCGACCGACAGATCCTTCATCAGCGGCTGGTCGTAGAAGCTCTGGCTCCGGAACAGCCGGTCCGCGGCCTCCCGGTCTTCCTGCACGAACCGTGCGAAATCCGCGGGCGTCTCGAACCGCGCCTGCGCGCGCAGAGCCGCCCCGCCGTTCAGCACGAAATGATACGGGACCCTGAGCTCAAAGCCGTTCCCGACGACCGTGAACGCGCCGTTGATCTCGCGCTCCTCCTCATCCGGACGGACCGTGACCTGGAACGGGATCGACGCGTCATACCCCTTGAACTGGGTCTTGATCGGCGTCACGCGCGGGTCGTCCGAACAGACGAGGCCCTTCATCTGCACGTGGTTCTCCGTATCCAGCCGGAAAGCGCCCGACCACTTCTCCGTCAGCAGCTCTTCCTCGATCCGCGCCGGCTGCGCGATCGCGCGCGGCACTTCGTTTTCAATAAACCCGTTTGCCAGTCGGCTGATTCGTTCCCTCATGGGGTCTCCCCTCAACTCCGCTTGTCTCCGGTCCGCCCGCCGGCGCATGCCGCCGTCCCGGGCGTCCCGATGCCTCAGTATCCGTTTGGATCCGGACCGGTCACCCCTTCCGGAGATCCTTCCCGGTCAGTTCCTTCATGTGGCGGTTGATCTCCCGCTCGTACCCGTTCTCCCCGGTCACGAAGAACCTCTCGTCCTTCACCTCGTCGGGCAGGTACTGCTGATCCACCCAGTGCCCCGGGAAATCGTGGGCATATTTGTATCCGATCCCGCGTCCGAGCTTGGCCGAGCCCTTGTAGTGGGCGTCCTGCAGGTACGGCGGGATGGTCACCTTTTCTTTTCCGATCATGCCCATGGCCTTTGCGACGGCCATGTAGGACGCGTTGCTCTTGGGCGCGGTGGCCACGTAAACGGCCGCCTCCGCGAGCAGGATCTGCGCCTCCGGCATGCCGATCCGCTCCACGCCCTGGGCCGCGCTCACGGCCACCACGAGGGCCTGCGGGTCCGCCATGCCCACGTCCTCCGACGCGCAGATCATGATGCGCCGCGCGATGAACCGGATGTCCTCGCCGGCGCTCAGCATCTTCGCGAGGTAATAGACCGCGGCGTCCGGGTCCGATCCGCGCATGCTCTTGATAAAAGCGGAGATCGTATCGTAATGCTGGTCCCCGTCCTTGTCATACCGGACCGCGCGCTTCTGGATGCACTCCTGCGCGACCTCCATGTCCACGTGGATCCGGCCGTCCTGCGACCGTTCGGTGGTCATCGCGGCCAGCTCGATCGCGTTCAGGGCCAGGCGCGCGTCCCCTCCGGCCACATCGGCCAGAAAGCCCAGCGCGTCTTCGTCCGCGGTGATCTTCAGGCTCCCGAGCCCGCGCTCCTCATCCGTGACCGCCCGGTGCAGGATCTCCAGGATATCTTCCCGCTCCAGCGGCTTGAGCTCAAAGATCACGGACCGCGACAGCAGGGCCCCGTTGACCTCGAAATACGGATTCTCCGTGGTGGCGCCGATCAGCACGACGGTCCCGTCCTCCACGAACGGAAGCAGGTAGTCCTGCTGGGCTTTGTTGAAGCGGTGGATCTCGTCGATGAACAGGATCGTGCGGCGGCCGTACATCCCGAGAGTCTGCTTGGCGTCCGCGACGACGTCCTCCATGTCCTTTTTGCCGGCCGCGGTCGCGTTGATCTGACGGAACTGCGCTTTGGTCGTATTCGCGATGACGCGCGCCAGCGTGGTCTTGCCGGTCCCGGGCGGTCCGTAGAAGATCACGCTCGAGAGCCGGTCCGCCTGGATGGCCCGGGTCAGCAGCTTATCCTTTCCGAGGATGTGCTTCTGGCCCACGACCTCCGACAGGTCCCGCGGACGCATCCGGGAAGCGAGCGGCGCTTCTTTCTCCTGCTGCTGCCCGCTCATGTATTCAAAGAGGTCCATACCGATCTTTCTCCTCTGCTGCGCTGCCCGCGGCGCGGGTAGCCGCCTTCCGGCCGTCCCGCGCCTGTTCCGGACCGGCTGATTCCCGGCCGTCCGGCGCGTTCGGACCGCGGCGCTCCGGCCGTTCAGGGCCGGGCCGTCAGGCCTCCAGCGGCCGCGCGGCCTCCTCGAGCCAGGCGCGCTCGTCCGGCTCCAGCTGCGGGCCGATCACGCGCCGTACGCGCTCATGGTATTCATTCAGCCAGGCCACCTCGTCCGCCTTCAGGATCCCCGGCACGACGGGCCGCAGGTCGATCGGGCACAGCGTGACGGTCTCGAACTTCAGGAACGGGCCGTATTCGGTCTCCCGGTCCGCCACGCAGAGCATCAGGTTCTCGGTGCGGATCCCGTGGCTGCCGGCCTCGTAATAGCCGGGCTCGTCGCTGGTCAGCATGCCCACGGTCAGCGGCGCGCTCTCCAGCCCCGGCGTGATCTGCCAGCTGATCCGCTGCGGCCCTTCGTGGACGTTCAGCACATGGCCCACGCCGTGGCCGGTCCCGTGGTTATAGGTCAATCCGTGCTCCCACAGCGGGCCGCGGGCCAGCACGTCCAGATTCTCGCCGCGCACGCCCTGCGGGAACCGCGCCATCGCAAGGCGGATGTGGCCCTGCAGGACCAGCGTGTAATGCAGTTTTTCCTCTTCCGTCAGCGGGCCGCAGGCCACGGTCCGGGTGATGTCCGTGGTGCCTTCGGCGAACTGGGCGCCCGAATCCACCAGATAAAAGCCCTTCGGTTCGATCACGGCGTCATGCTCGGGCGTCGCGCTGTAATGCGGCATGGCCGCGTTGGGACCGTAGGCCGAGATCGTATCGAAGCTCAGGTCCAGACAGCCCTCCTGCGCGCGGCGCAGGCTCTCCAGATGATCGGAGACGCTGATCTCCGTCATCGGGATCTTCCCGACGTTCCGGTCGAACCAGCACAGGAACTTCGTCATCGCGACGCCGTCCTTTTCATGGGCGCGCCGGATGCCGTCCATCTCCACCTCATTCTTGGCGGCCTTCCAGGCCGTGACCGGGCCGGGCTGGGCTGCCACGTTCATGCCGGCCTTGAGCCGCATGACCATGGCCGCGTTCGCGCGGGCCGGATCGTACCAGACGCCGGCCGTCTCCGGCAGGGCCGAGATGTATTCATAGAACGAGTCATACGGGCGCAGCTGCACGCCGTCCGCCTCCAGGGCCGCCTGCTCCGCCGCGCCGAACACGCCGTCCTGCACGAACAGATACGCGTGTTCCTCTTCCACGGCCGCGTACGACAGCACGACCGGATTGCAGTGGACGTCGCGCCCGCGCACGTTGAACAGCCAGGCGATGTCGTCCAGCGTCGGGATCAGGTGGACCTGCACGCCGGCCTTTTTCATCTCTTCCCGCAGGCGCGCCAGCTTGTGCGCGCGGCTCTCGCCGGCCAGCTCTTCCGGCATCAGCCGGGCCGCCCCGCGCGACAGGGCCGGACGGTCTTTCCAGACCTCTTCCGCCAGATCCTGCGCCACGGCCATGACCGCGCCGGCTTCATCCGTGACGGCCTTCAGCTTCTCCGCCTCGCGGCAGGAGACCACGCGGCCGTCAAAGCCCAGCACGTCGCCTTCTTTCAGGTGTTCCGCGAGGAATTCCTCGATCGTGGGCACGCCGGGTTCCCGTATCTTCATCAGCGTGACGCCGCTTCCTTCCAGCTGCGCCTCCGCCTGCACGAAATACCGGCCGTCCGTCCACAGCCAGGCCCCGCCGGGGCCCACGAGGGCCGTTCCGGCCGATCCGGTAAAGCCCGTCAGCCAGCGCCGGACCTTGAAGAATCCGTCCACATATTCCGATCCGTGGAAGTCCGATGTGGGCACCAGATACCACGTGATGTCTGCCTGTTCCATCGCGCCGCGCAGGGCCGCGATCTCATTTCGTTCCGCCATATTTTCGCTTGTTTCCTTTCTGCCGGGCAGGGCATACCTGCCTATAATGTATTATACGCTTCCGGGCAAAAAATTCAACGAAAAAAGCCGGCGCATTCCGAAGAATGTGCCGGCAGG
>CACXFD010000127.1 GCA_902766845.1 uncultured Lachnospiraceae bacterium
AAAGTCCCGGACCAGCTTGCGCATCCGCTCTTCATCGTCTACGACGAGTATCTTGACATTATCCATGATCCATCTCCCGCGGGGCGCCGTTTTCCCGGCCGGGCCGGCCGCCGCTTCCGCTCCCGCTGCTGCTTCCGCCCGCGTATGACCGCGGCGGCAGCGGGCTCACATCATTCATTCTACTCCCGCGCGGCCGGTTTTTCCATGCCCCGCGCGGCGATTTCACGAAGGTTTCACAATTCCGGCCGCCGCGGCGCCGGCATCCGTCCTCGTCCGGACGGGGCGGCTCAGTCCGCGGGCGCGGCCGGGATCCCCGCCCCGTAGAACCCGTAACGCGTCTGCAGCCGTTCGAACTTCTCCAGGAACGGCGTCAGCCCGAGCTGCAGGAACACGAAGGTAGCCGCGCCGTGAAGCACGTCCAGCGGCAGACCGGTCAGCTCGAATGCCCAAAAAGCGGCCGGCGACATCTCGAGCCCCATGTACAGCATCGTAAACAGGTTCATCAGCACGCCGTAAAAGCCGACGACCAGCACGAAGCCGGCCGCGCCGTACACCGCGGGCAGCCGCGCGGCCCGGACATGCCGGTACAGCGCCCCGGCCGCCATGCCGAGAAGCCCCATCGCGAACATCTGCCAGGGCGTGAAGGGCCCCTGCGAGAACAGCATGTTCGACAGCAGCATCGTCAGCGATCCGATCAAAAACCCGGCTTCTCCGCCGAAGCCGGCCGCGCTGATCATCGTCATGGCGGCGACCGGCTTGATCTCCGGCAGCATGAACAGCAGCGCCCGCCCCGCCACGCCGATCGCGATCAGCGCCGAGAACAGGACGAGCTCGCGCGCCTTCAGGCCGCGCCGTTCGAGCCGCAGATACAGCGGGATCAGCCCCTCGATCACGACGAGGACCGAGACCAGCATATAGTGGCGGTTTCCCCAGCCGCGCATGCCCAGAAGGAGGGTCGCGGGGATCAGGACCAGGATCACGGCCAGCGAGACCAGGGTCCGCAGGCGGCTCCCTTCGGTGCGCTCGGCCTGCGCGCGCAGGCGGCCGAAGGACCGGAGACCGGCCGCGGGAACGTCTGCTCCGCGGTCTGCCGGACCGTCCGTCACCGGGCCGTCCGCCCCGAAGCTTCCGGAACCGCCCCGCGGCGGGCCGTCCGTGCCGTCAACTGCCGGTCCGCCCGGCGCCGGCCCGCCGCCGCTCAGGGCGCGCACAGCGTCCTCGGCCACGACGGCGTCGGCCAGGAGCGGCGACGTCATGCGGTGCACGGCTGTGGTCTGGATCATCTGCCGGCAGAAGAACGCCCTCGTTTCCTCCACCGACGCAAACGCGCCGGAGAACAGCAGGCCGCAGCGGTCCGCTGTCCGCGCGCAGAATTCGATATCATGGCTGACCGTCAGGATCAGTTTTCCCCGTGCGGCCAGTTCCTTCAGCAGGGACGTCAGTTCCTCCCGGTACGCGCCGTCCATGCCCTTGGTGGGCTCGTCGAGCAGCAGGATGTCGGGATCCGACAGGAGCAGGACCGCCAGTGCGGCCCGCTGCCGCTCTCCGCCCGACAGGTCGAACGGATGACGGTCCATCAGGTCTTCGAGCCGGCACAGGCGGGCGGTCTGCCGGAGCCGGTCTTCCCGTTCCGAAGCCGTCCCGGCGCCGGTTTTCGACGCGGCTGCGAGGCATCCCCGGACCGTTTTTTCCGCAAACAGCAGTTCCGGTTCCTGCGGGAGGAGGCCCACCCGTCCGGACACCCGGCAGGTGCCGCGGTACGGACGGATCCGGCCGGCGATCACCGAGAGCAGTGTGCTCTTGCCGGCCCCGTTGCCTCCGAGAACGGCCAGGATCCGGCCGTCCCGGGCCTGAAGGGACAGGCCGCTCAGCACGTCGGGCGATTCTTTTTCATAACGGAAGAAGACCTCGCGCAGGTCGATCCCGATCCCGCCCTCCGGAGCCGAAACTCCGGCAGGCTCAGCGGAACGGGGCCCGGCGGCCTCTGCGGGATAGGGCCCGGCGGCCTCTTCTGCCGCCGCCCGGGATCCCTCCGCTTCCGCAGACCGCTGAGCCTTGAGCGGCTGTTCATGAGCCGCGCCCGGTCCGGTCCGCGCCCGGAACGCGTTCCCGAACCAGACGCGGCCATCCTGCACGGTCCACGGACAGGCCTCACCGGGCGCGCCGCAGGCCGCAAAGACCTGGGCCGGGACCGGCAGGCATCTCATCAGCCTCTCCGGCAGGCGTCCGACCGCCTCCGAGAGCGCGGGCAGAGTGCCACAGGCCAGGATCCGGCCCGAATCCATCAGCATCAGCTGACGGCTCAGCGAGATCAGGTCTTCCGGCCGCTGCGTCGCAGCGATCACGGTCACGCCGAGCTCCCGGTGGACGCGGCCCAGAAGGGCCAGAAACTCACCGGCCGCGATCGGGTCCAGCTGGCTGGTCGGTTCATCCAGAAGCAGCAGCTGCGGCGCGCTGACCATGGCCGACGCGAGATTCAGGATCTGCTTCTGTCCGCCGGACAGGCTGTCGGTATCCCGCGTGAACCATTCGGTGATTCCGAAGTAATTCGCGATCTCGGCGACCCGCGCCCGGATCTCCTCCGCCGGCAGGCCGCGGTTCTCCAGCGTGAACGCGAGCTCGTGCCAGACCTTGTCGGTCACGATCTGACGGTCGGGGAACTGCCCCACGAAACCGATCCGGTCCGCGGCTTCCTCTGCCGTCATCTCTTCCATCGGGCGTCCGTTCCAGCACAGAGTCCCGCTTCCGGTGCCCTGCGGCTGCAGACGCGGATGACACAGACGGAGCAGCGTGCTCTTGCCGCAGCCCGACGGCCCGAGGACCGTCAGGAAGCCTCCGGCAGGAACATCGAACGATACGTCCTCCAGCTGCCGGACCGGAGAATCGGAATAGGAAAAGCTCAGATTCCGGACTGCAAGACCTTCCATCGCCTTTCCTCCTCTCTCTGCATCACCGCCGGCAGCAGATAATAAACGAACACCGGCACATACGACGCCGCGTGCGGCAGGTCCGTGCGAAGCGGCGCCGCGGCCGGATAGAACCAATACGAATAAAAGCCGCGCCAGGCCAGCACGGCGATTCCGGCCGCCAGCATGGCCCAGCACGCCAGGAACAGGCCGTCGCGGCGCGTCATCCGGTAGGTGCCGTACGCGGTCCGGCGGCGCAGTCCGTAGCCCCGTGCGGCCATCGAATCCGACCGCTCCACGCTCTCCTCGAGCGCCCAGGTGGTCACGATCGAGAACGTCCGCACCACGCGGGAGACCGCGCGGACAAGGCCCGGCCGTTTCCCGGACGCCGTCCGCTCATCCGCCGCGGACGGCCGGCTGCCGGAAGCTGTCCCGTCCCAGTCCGCCCCTGCCGCCGTCCGCTCCAGATCCCGCTGCTGCCGGTATACCTCGCGGAACCGGCCCGCATAGCGCGGCACCTGGCGAAACGCCATCGACAGCAGCAGGCTCAGGGCCGGGACCGCGCGGCCGAACAGATACAGCCACCGGTCGCTGTCGATCACGCGGCGCATGCAGGACAGCCACAGGAGCACCGCCAAAAACAGCCCGGCTGACGCCGCGCCGAACAGCAGCGACTGCAGCGTCACCGCGTTGCCGGTCGGCAGCGTGAACAGGACCGTCACCCCGCGGTGCGTCAGCAGCGGATTGGAGAGCAGGATCAGGATCAGGAACGGGAGCCAGGCCCGGCCCCGCTTCCGGATCTCCCGTCCGCCGTACAGCGACGACGCGTACGCAGCCGCGCCGGTCAGCGACGCCAGCAGCAGGACCGGGTGCAGGAAGAACATCGTCAGCACCAGGGCCCCGGCCAGATACAGCGCCCCGCAGACCGGATGAAGATCTGTCAGCGCGTCGCGTTTCATGCCTGTCCGTCTCCCTCTCTGCACAGCGGCCGCACCGAGATCTCGCCGGCGGCCAGAATCACTTCCCCGTCCTCTGTATCCACGATCAGGTTCCCCTGACGGTTCAGATCGCGGACCCGGCCGGTCCGGCTGCCTTCGTCTCCGGTCCAGACGATCTCCCGTCCGATCACGAGGGAATCCTCCCGGTAGGCTTCAAAGATCCGGTCCGAAGCCGGATCTTCCATCATCGCAAACAATCTGCTGCCGATCTCGGCCGCCAGACGGCTGCGCGGGATCTTCAGGCTCCCGACGCTCCCGGCGATCTGCGCGAGCTCTTCCGGAAAGCCGCCTTCCGGCGTATGGACGTTGACGCCGATCCCGACGATCACGGCTTCGATCACGCCGCTCTCCAGATCGCTGACCGCTTCGGTCAGGATGCCGCAGACTTTTTTCTCCCCGATCCAGATATCGTTGACCCATTTGATCTTCGGGTCCGTGTCCGAGAATTCGCGGATCGTGCGGCAGACGGCCACGGCGGCCGCCATCGTGACGGGCAGTGCCCGGACCGCTTCCTGACGGCGGCGGAGCACCAGCGTCAGATACAGGCCGCAGCCGGCCGGGGAAAAGAAGCTCTTGCCGCGCCGGCCGCGTCCGCCGGTCTGGCGGTCCGCGGCGATCAGCATCCGCTCGGGCGCCGCTCCGCCTTCCCCGGCCAGACGACGCCGTCCGTACAGGTTCGTCGAATCGATCTCATCGAAGGCTTCCACCGAGATCCCGCTCTCTTCCGGGAGGAAGGACGCGATCCCGTACGAGGTCAGCCGGTCGCTCTCCCCGATGAGCCGGTAGCCGCGGTTCGTGACCGCTTCGATCCGGCAGCCGTCCGCCTCCAGGCGCCGCATGGCCTTCCAGACCGACGCCCGGCTGATCTGCAGTTCTTCACCGAGCCGCTCGCCCGAAACATATTCTTCCCCGTGCCGGCGCAGCACGCGCAGCAGGGTCTCCTGAGTCGATGCCATGATCTCTCTCCTTCTTCACAGCAGCCGCCGGATACCGGCGTCTGTTCCTGTATCAAATGACCGGCTCCGTTATCCGGCCGGTCAGCTTCGTCATATCCTCCGGAAGAGGCGCGCAGACCTTCACGATCTCTCCGGTCAGCGGATGCGGAAACGACACGCTCCGTGCATGCAGGGCCGTCCGGCCGATCCGCGGATCCGCTTCTCCGTACAGCGCGTCCCCGATCAGCGGATGTCCCGCGGACGCGAGATGAGCGCGGATCTGATGCATGCGTCCGGTCCGGATCCGGACGGCCAGCACCGTCATCCCGTCCCCGCGTCCGATCACATCGAACGACGTGACCGCTTCCCTGGCCGGATCGTCCGAGACGCGCATCACGAGGATCCCGGTCTGCGGATCCCTCACGGTCTCGAGCGGCGTCCGGATCTCACCGGTCCGCTCCCCGATCTCTCCGGCCGCCGCGGCGAGATATGTCTTGACGAGCGTGCCGTCAGCGCGCAGCTTCCGCAGTTTTTCCGCCATATAGGCGTTTTTGGCGCACAGGACGACGCCGCTGGTCTCCTTGTCCAGCCGCCCGGCCAGATGGACGCGCGCGTCGCTCCCCTGCTCGAGGAAATGTGCCTGGAGCCGGTTGGCCAGCGTATCCGCGTAGTGTCCGGCCGACGGATGACAGACGAGGCCGGCCGGCTTATCGACGAGGATCAGGTCCTCATCTTCCCACAGGACCGACAGCGGTCCGGGCTGCGGCAGCAGAACGGGCCGGCTGTTCCCCGAATCACCGATCAGCACACGCAGTTCATCTCCCTGCCGGAGCCTCGTCCGTACGGTCACCCGCGTCCCGTTCAGGATCAGGCCTTCGGGGTCGAATTTGACGGAGCGGATCCGCGTTTCGGAAAAGCCGAGACGGCGCCGCAGGACGTCCTTGACCTGCGCTCCGTCCTCCTCCGGACCGATCCAAAGCGTTTCAAACCTGCGCATCCTTCTGCCTTCGAACCCGCGGCCGGACCCCTGCGGATCCGGGCCCCGCCCTTCCTGTTATGATCGCTTTCTATCATATCAAATCCGTCATCTGCCGTCAATTCCGCACGCGCCGCCGCGCGGCGCGAAGCGGCCGCTCCCGCCCTTTTTGCGCGGCCGCCGGTCCGTGCGTCAGGCCCGTCCGAAAGAATTTCCGAAAACGTTTGCATTTCGATTCGAATCGTACTATAATCTACTGATCAATCAGGACGGAGAAACGGTATGTATCTGCTGGTTTTCGTTTTCTGGCTGATCCTCAACGGCAAGGTGACCCTCGAGATCGTTCTGACCGGGGCCGTCCTGACCGCAGGCATCGCCGCCATGCTTTTTGTGCTCTTCGATCATACGCCCGGGCGGGATCTGGCCTTTTTGCGGCGCTTCCCTCTCTTTCTGGCTTATCTGGCGGTCCTGGTGAAGGAGATCCTCAAAGCCTCCCTCGTCATGATCCGCTTCATCC
>CACXFD010000128.1 GCA_902766845.1 uncultured Lachnospiraceae bacterium
CGCGGCAGGCCCTGCGCGCTCAGACAGTCGGATACCGGCTCCGCTATGCTCGCGCCGGCCGGCGTCGGATGGCGACGCTCGTTCTTCCGGCCGGGCACCGACAGTACAGGGCGCCGCGGTCAGATCCTGCCCGCTGCGGCCGGCGGCTTCCTCCCGGCGCGAGCATGGTCCTCCGCCGCCGGAAGCGCAAAAAGCGGGGGCGCCGCTGCGCGGCGCCCCCGTCGGGATATCTCACGATGATTTGAACGATGGTCAGGCAGGCCGCGTGGCTTACACGATGCCCTGAGCCTGCATCGCCTCGACGACCTTCTCGAAGCCCGCGATGTTCGCGCCGGCCACGAAGTTGCCGGCCATGCCGTACTTCTCCGCGGCGCCGGCCACCTTCGCGTAGATGCCGACCATGATGTCCTTGAGCTTCGCGTCGACCTCCTCGAAGGTCCAGGACAGGCGCATGCTGTTCTGCGTCATCTCCAGGGCGGACGTCGCGACGCCGCCGGCGTTCGAAGCCTTGCCCGGCATGAACGGCATGCCGTTCTCCAGGAAGAAGTCCGTGGCCTCGCGGGTCGACGGCATGTTGGCGCCCTCGGCCACGAGGATGCAGCCGTTGGCCTTCAGGGCCTTCGCGTCCTCGAGATCCAGTTCGTTCTGGGTCGCGCACGGCAGGGCGATGTCGCACGGAAGCTTGAAGACGCCCTTGCCCTCGGTGTACGTGGCGGTCGGGACCTTGTCCACATACTCCTTGATGCGGCCGCGGCGGACTTCCTTGATCTCCTTGACCACATCCAGCTTGATGCCGTCGGGATCATAGATGAAGCCGTTGGAGTCGCTCATCGAGATCACGGTCGCGCCCAGCTGCTGAGCCTTCTCGACCGCGTACGTCGCCACATTGCCGGCGCCGGACACGGCCACCTTCTTGCCTTCCAGCGTCTGGCCCATATGCTTGAGCATCTCTTCCACGATGTACACGAGGCCGTAGCCGGTCGCCTGCGTACGAGCGAGCGATCCGCCGAAGGTCAGGCCCTTGCCGGTCAGCACGCCTTCATACAGGCCCGTGATCTTCTTGTACTGGCCGTACAGGTAGCCGATCTCGCGGCCGCCCACGCCGATGTCGCCGGCCGGGACGTCCACGTCCGCGCCGACATATTTATACAGTTCCGTCATGAAGGCCTGGCAGAATGCCATGACCTCGCGGTCGGACTTGCCCTTCGGGTCAAAGTCGGAACCGCCCTTGCCGCCGCCGATGGGCAGGCCGGTCAGGGAGTTCTTGAAGATCTGCTCGAAGCCGAGGAACTTGATGATGCCCTGATATACGCTCGGATGGAAGCGAAGGCCTCCCTTGTACGGACCGATCGCGCTCGAGAACTGGACGCGGAACCCGTGGTTGACCTGCACCTGGCCCTTGTCATCCACCCACGGCACGCGGAAGGAGATGATGCGCTCCGGCTCCACCAGCCGCTCCAGCAGAGCGTCTCTGCGGTACTTCTCTTCGTTGGCGTCCACGACGACGCGGATCGAATCCAGCACCTCACGCACGGCCTGCAGGAACTCAGGCTCCGCCGGGTACGTTTTTTCGACTTTCGCCATGACCTCATCTACGTACGACATGCTCTTTTCCTCCTTTTTCCGGCCCTTCGGCCCACAAGATCGATCAGACTTGCTATAATGCGCGGATTATAACACGACGGTGTGCTAAAATCAATAGGAATATCTAAAGAAAAGTAAGTTTTTTCGTCAGAAACTTAATTTTTTACATGTTTCTGCCGCAATACTTAATTTTATTAATCAGTTTCCGGCGAATCGGCGCCGGCCGGCACGCCGGCCGTCTTCGTCAGGTCCTGCACCCAGATCCCTTTCTGGACCAGGATGAAGCCGATCACGCATTTGACGAACTCGAGCAGCTGCACGAAGATGTAGATCGGCCGGATGGGCCAGCCGGTCAGGCGCGTCAGCAGGAACGCCGCGGGCAGCGACACGGCCCAGACATAGCCTGCGTCGGACAGGAAGGTGATCAGCGTCTTGCCGCCCGAGCGCAGCGTGAAATACGCGGCGTTCGCGTAGGCGTAGATCGGCATGCAGAGCGCGCCGATCCGGATGAACGAGGTCGCGAGGGCCTTCACGTCGGCCTCGGTCTTATAGATCTCGGGGAACAGCGGGGCCAGCAGAAACAGGACCGCTCCGGTCGCGCAGCACAGCAGGATCGTGAAGACCGCCATGCGGTTCGCGTCGTTGCGCACGTCCGGATCGCCGGAGCCCAGCTCATGCCCCAGCAGGATCGCGGTCGCCTCCCCCATCGAGATGAAGACCGCGCTGAAGACGTTCGACAGCGTGTTCGCGATGTTGAACGCCGCAATGACCAGCATCCCGCGCACCGAATAGCTCTGCATCAGCAGGGCCTGGCCCGACGACCAGAGCGCTTCGTTGATCAGGAGCGGCGCGCCCTTGACCGTCATCTCGCGGATCAGGCGGGCCGGCACGCGCGGCGACCGGTACAGGCCGGCCGCGAACCGGAACTTCTTCGTATGCGTATGCGTATAGACCACGATGATCGCGAGCTCCACGAGGCGCGCGATCACGGTCGCGATGGCCGCGCCGGCCACGCCCAGCTCGGGAAAGCCGCATTTGCCGAAGATCAGCAGATAATTGAACACGAGGTTCACGAGCACGGCCGCGAAGCCCGACACCATCGGCACCACGGTCTCGCCGGTGCCGCGCAGCGTCGAGGAATACGCCTGCGTCAGCGCGAACGGGAGCAGGTGGACCAGCATCACGGCCAGATACTGACAGGCGTAGCCGTACGTCTCCGCCGCGCCGGCCCCGCCGGTCTCCCGCGTCAGGTACATCCGGATCAGCGGGTCCCGGAACAGCGTCAGCACCGCAAAGCCCACGGCCGAGATCGCGAGCGCGATATACAGTTTGAAGCGGAACGTGTAGCGGACGCCGTCGTCGTTCCCCTGCCCGTAGAACTGGGCCGTATAGATGCCCGGCCCCGCAAAGCCGCCGAAGCAGCACAGGTTGAAGACGAACAGCAGCTGGTTGACGATCGACACGCCGGACATCTGGGCCGTGCCGATCTGGCCGACCATGATGTTGTCGAGCATGCCGACGAAGTTCGTGATGCCGCTCTGGACCATGATCGGGATGGCCACGGTCAGCAGGCGGCGGTAGAAATCCCGCGAGCCGAAGAAACGGCTGCGCAGGGGCGTATCAGACGGTCGGATCATAGAGATCTGTTTCCTTTATCGTAAAGTGCGAAGTGCTCAAGCCATGCTGCCCAAAGGCTGTTTCCGGATCACGTGAGCGGGCCGCTGTCCGCCACGCCGCAGCGTCCATTCACGCTCCGGCGTCCGTATCGTCTTCGGCCGGACCCTCATAGCGCGCGAAGACGCGCACGAGCAGCAGGCTGTCCAGATACGCGATCACGCCCGGCGCGACCACGAAGACCGGCGGAAAGACAAAGAGCGCGAAGGCCAGGACCGAGATCAGGATGGCCGCCATGCACAGCGTGGTCGGGAAATGGCGCGCCATCATCAGCGCGGCGTTCGTAACGGTCCCGCGCAGCGTGTTCGTGTACCGGCTCAGCACCGCGAACACGAAGGATCCGACCAGCAGCACCAGCATCAGCGCGCCCAGATACACGCCGCGCAGCGCGGGCGCGAACGACGCCTGGGACTGTCCCATCAGCCAGGCGTCCCAGAGAAAGAACCCGCCGAGCGCGAGAAAGACGATCCACAGGATAGTGGCCTGTTTGAACTCCCGCCGGAACGACTTCCAGAAATCCCGGAAGATATACCCTTCCTCGTTTTTGCACAGCCGCAGGCACACGAAAAAGAGCGCGGCCGTGGACGCGCCCGCCGTGATGACCGGCAGGCTGAAAACGATCCAGATGACGCTCACATAGATGATCTGGATCAGCTTCACGAAGAAGCGCCAGACGGGGCTTTCCGAACGCAGGGTTTCCATTGGACTTTTCTCCTTCGCTATATTATAATGGAGAAGATATAAAAAAGCAATGCCGGCTGCTGCCCGGCTGCACACCGTTCTCACCGGGAGGCCGTCCGATGTCCGTGCGCGAAGAACTGCAAAAGATCCGGTCTTTGCCCGGCAAAAAGCGGGCCGGCTACCTCTGGGACTATTACCGTCTGCCCGCCCTCGCGGTGCTGCTGGTCCTCCTCGTGGTCCTTTTCTTCGCCGTCAGCCTGATTCGGGGGCGCCGTCAGCCCGTGCTGACCGGCATGTGGATCGGAAACATCGGCGCGGACACGGATCTGGACGCGCTGGCTGCTTCCTTCGGGGAACGGGACGGCGTGGACCCGCGCCGCCAGCGGATCGAATTCCTGAGCGGTTTCGCGATCGACGACGCGGCGCCCGAGACATCGGTGGTCACGCGCTCGCGCCTGGCCGCCATGCTGCAGGCCGGCGACGTTGACTTCCTGGTCGCTTCTGAGGAGGTGGCCGCCCTGCTGACCGGGGACGGGCTGTGCGCGCCGCTGACGTCGGTCCTGTCCGTCACGGATCTCGCGGACCTGGCCGGGCACATGCTGACCGATGACGGTCTCTACGGCTTCGCGCTGGACCTGACCGGCGCCTCGTTCCTGAATGGGGACGTTCCGGAAGCCCATGTCCTCGTGATCGCGGACGGCGCGCCCCATCCGGAGCGCATCATCGCCTTTCTCCACTATATATTTGAATAAAGCGGCCGGGCCGGCTCCGCACGGCCGGCGCGCCGTCACCGCATACATCGCTCCCCCGTTCCGACCCGCGCGGGCCGCACGGTCCGCTTATCCCTGCCAACCAAGTCCCTCTCGCAAAGAAAGGAATGCCTCATGAACGACCGCGTCCGAAACTGGATCCTCGCCGGCATCGGCTCTTCCTACAGCCGCGGCGGCGCGCAGCAGCTCGAGGAATCGCTGCAGGCCCTCGACGTCGTGATGAAGCTGGACGATACGGTCCCGAAGCTCGAGGCCATGTTCGAAGAAGCTTCCCGCACGGCCCCGCTGGACCTGCCGCTGATCCTTGCCCGCTATACGGACATCGAAGGCTTCATGAACCTGCTGGGGCGCCTGCTCTTCCCGGACACCCTGGCGCAGCCGCCGGAGCCGCTCTGGGCCGGCGATACCAGCACCAAATGGACGCTCGCGAACTACTATAAGCAGCTGTTCCACGCGGTCCCGGATCATAACGGGAACGATCTGAACCTTTCCTGGGCCTGCAGCCACCTGGATACGGTCAAGAGCCAGTACGCGCACAGCACGTCCTATACCGACCAGTACGTGATTCTGTACCAGTTCCGCAATACGGTCGGCGCGCACAAGGATCCCGAGCATCCGGCGGATTATTCCGGCGCCTTCAGTCTGGAGAAGGTCATGGAGATCACGCGGGCCAGCCTGATCAGCGAGCTGTACCTGTGCTGGCGCTTCCGGTCACAGCTGAAAGACCTGGCGGAAAAGCGCGGCCGCCGGCAGCTCTTTGACCCGGCCGCCTATTGCCGCAAGCTTCTCGATACCCTCGACAGGCCGGGTCCCGGGACCCCGCTCGTCTATCTGGATACCCACTGGTCCGACCGCGCCGCGGCCGGTCAGCACCACTATGCGGTCAGCACGCTGCTGAACCGCCCGCAGCCCCGCCGGATCAAGCTTCTCGGCGAGGCCGGCACCGGCAAGAGCACCGCTCTCGTACAAGCCGCGCGCCTGCTCGCGAGAAAGCGCCTGCAGCCCTCCGCCTCGGAAACAGCGCCGGTCCCGGTCCTGATCCGTCTCGCGGAACTCTCCTCGGAGGGGTCGCTGAAGGAAAAGATCGCGCAGCAGCTCGAGATCCCGGCCGACCAGGCGGACGCCTTCCTCGGTACCGGCGAGCTCTTCCTGCTGCTCGACGGGTTCAATGAGATCCTGTCGGCCCCGCAGCGCCAGAAGATCGCGTTCGAACTGGACCAGCTCGAGCGCGCGGACAGCTGCCGGATCTTCCTGACGGACCGCGCGGTCTCCCGGGCCAGCCGCATCGCCCTGCCGGCCGCGGCCCCGTATGATCTGTACCCGATCACGAACGCGGACCGCGCGACCTACTTCCAGGGCAACTGCCCCGACCCCGTGATCCGCCAAAAGCTCCTCGCCGCGCTGGCAGACCCGGAGAACGCCGCGTTCTTTGCGTCCCTGAATACGCCGCTCAAGCTCTTTGAACTGGTCCGGATCTCGCAGACGCGCGGCGACGTCCCGACCAGCGACTTTGTCCACGAATATGTGCAGTCGGTCCTGGACCGTGAACTGATCCAGAAAAAGGATGAACGCGCGGAGTATCTGCCGGCCCTGCTCGAGGAGCTGGCGATGACGGACCGCGAAGTGATCCCGTGGCCGCAGGCGGAAAGCTGCCTTGCGGAATGCATCCGCCGGCAGGGCTATACCGACATCGACACGCGCCGCGCGCTGGAACTCATGCTGGCCACCGGCCTGCTGGCCCGAGAAGGGGACGACGGCGTCCGCTTCGCCAGCGCCGAGCTGGCCGAATACTTCTACTCGAGCGCGCTGCTGCACTGATGCCGGGCCGCGTCCGGCTTCCCGGCATCCTCTGCCGGCATCCGTTGCCTGCATCCCCTGCCGTCGTTCTCTGCCGGCATCCGTTTCCCTGTCACACCGCGCATGAACGCAAGAAAGGCCGCTTATGACTGCTTCCTCTTCCGCTCTGGAACGTCTTGCTGATCATATCCGCTGGTCGGATCTGCCGGATCCGGCCGTGCTCGCGGCGGCGCAGCAACACATCGAGACCGTGCTGCGCCGCGGTTTTTCCCTGTCCGATTATCTGTCCGCCGTCGCGGACCGGCACCTGTTCGCGGCCGTGCTGCTGGAGCAGCGCTTCCGCGGCCGCCTCACGCCGGATCAGTCCCGCGATCTGTGCGGGCGTTTTTCCGAGACCTCCGTGCGGCGTCTGCGGGCCTTCATGGATTCGTTTTCCGACCCGTCCGTCTGGGATACCCCGCTCGAGCAGCCTGACGCCCGCGGCCGCTACATGCAGCGCCGTCACAGCGACGACCCGTTCCTGCTCAGCGATGCGGAGACGGCCCTGCTCGGGCGCTTCGCGGAAACACTGGCGGCAGCCGTCCTGATGGATGCAGGCGAAGACGAACGGTACGCTCCCGATACGGGCCGGACCGATGACGGATTTCCGGCCTTTGCGGCCTGCCAGGCCTTTTTCCTGCTTCCGGAGGTGGA
>CACXFD010000129.1 GCA_902766845.1 uncultured Lachnospiraceae bacterium
GCTCAGCAGCGCGGCTCTCTTTTCCTTCTTGTTCAGCGTGATGCTGTAGTCACGCGGTTTCACCGCGAACACGACACCGCCGCCGGTCCACTGAGGCGCGCGGGTGGAACCCTGACGGGCATGACCCGTACCCTTCTGTCTCCAGGGCTTGCGGCCGCCTCCGCTGACTTCGGAGCGGGTGCGGGCGCTCTGCGTGCCCTGTCTCTTATTGGCGAGCTGTGCAACGACAGCCATATGGACCAGATGTTCGTTCGGCTCCTTGCCGAAGACAGCGTCGTTCAGATCGATGCTGCCGACGACATCGCCCTGCATATTATAGACAGATACGTTTGCCATCTGTGTGCTCCTCCTTTCTTTACGCCTTCACGGTTTCCTTCAGAGTAACAAGGGCCTTCTTGGGTCCGGGCACGGAGCCCTTCACCAGAAGCAGGTTGTTCTCCGCGTCCACACGGACGATCTCAAGGTTCTGGATGGTCTTCTTGACCGAACCCATATGACCGGGCATCCCCTTGCCCTTGAACACGCGGCCGGGGGTGGTGGCGGAACCGTTCGAGCCCTGATGACGGTGGAACTTGGAGCCGTGCTTCATCGGTCCGCGGTGCTGGCCGTAACGCTTGATCGCGCCCTGATAGCCCTTACCTTTGGAAGTAGCCGTGGCGTCCACCTTATCACCGACAGCAAAAATGTCTGCCTTGATCTCATCTTTTACGTTGTACTCGGCGGCGTTCTCGAAACGGAACTCACGAACGAATCTCTTATAGGAAACGCCCGCCTTGTCGAAGTGTCCCTTGACCGGCTTGTTCACGAGCTTTTCGCGCTTGTCCACAAAACCGACCTGCACGGCGCAGTAGCCGTCATTTTCTTCCGTCTTGACCTGCGTGACCACACAGGGGCCGGCCTGCAGGACCGTGACCGGAACGAGCTGACCGTCTTCGGTGAAGACCTGGGTCATGCCCACTTTGGTTGCCAAGATCGCTTTCTTCATAATAACCTCCTGTCATCTACAGCGGAATGCTCTCGCATTCATCCTAAACTCACAGGGTCTTGGATGTTCCACTATTCTTTTGTAAGCGATGTCTGATTTACTTTGCCTTCATCTTGATGTCGATATACACACCGGCCGGCATCTCCAGACGGGACAGCGCGTCCACGGTCTTCTGCGTGGGCATGATGATGTCGATCAGACGCTTGTGGGTGCGCTGCTCGAACTGCTCACGGGAGTCCTTGTACTTGTGGACGGCCCGCAGGATGGTGACCACTTCCTTTTTAGTCGGAAGCGGGACCGGTCCGCTCACGCGGGATCCTGTCTTCTGCACGGTCTCGACGATCTTAGCCGCGGACTGATCCACGAGCTGATGATCATACGCCTTCAGTGTGATACGCATTACCTGACTTGCCATAAAAAAAGTCGCCTCCTTCGCACTTTTGATAAGTACGACAAGCGGTGACTGTACACTTGCCCGTGCGTGTCCTACACCCCGGAAGGGCGGGCCGCACGTCATCTCTGCTCTCCGGCAGATGGTTGCGGTACAGTGACTTGTCGCCAGTTTCCTAACTTGACATTCGCTCCACGGAAAACCTGCCATCCGGTTATGGCGCCTTCGGCAGCAACCTCACGCTTCACAGCTATCAATGTCACAGCAAGAGCCATTCTACCAGAACCCTGCGGGAATTGCAAGCACTTTTTCTTTATTTTTCGCGGTTTTTTTACGGTTTTCGAGACTTTTTCCGCAGCGTGCACACGTTCCCGTGCGTTTCGCGATCTCGGAGGGCCGGATCCGGCGTGATCCGGGCCTTGTCCGGCCCGCAAAAAAGGCCGTGCTCCGGCCGGATCCGGCCCTCCGCGGCCTTCACCCGGGGGCCTTTGCCCGGCCGGGCCTGAAAAAGGCCGTCCTGCTGCCGGATCCGGCCGGCGCAGGGGCGGTCCTCAAACGCGGTAGCCTCCGTCATCGGGCGGGAGCGGCTCCCACGCAAACTCTTCCATCACGACGTGTCCGTCCTCAAAGCGGACGCCGTCCGCCTCCAGCAGCTCCCGCTGGCGGTTCCCGCCCCCGAACGCGAACGCGTCCGAGACGCGCCCGTCCCGGGTGACCACGCGGTAGCACGGGATCCCATCGGGATCCGGGTTGACATGCAGGGCATAGCCCACGACGCGCGCCCAGTGGGCGTTCCCGGCCAGACGGGCGACCTGGCCGTAAGTCGCGACGGTCCCGCGCGGGATCTGCCGCACGACCTCGTAGATCCGTTCAAAGACGCTCTCGGGGCGCCCCGGTCCGCCGGCCGGTCTCCTCTCCGGCCCGTCCGGCTGTCCCCCGCCGGGACGCTTTCCGGGTCGCTCATCCGTTCTCATACCAGGTCTCCTCTCCGGCCTCCCAGCTGATCCGGCCGGCCGTCGCGTCGCGCAGCGACGCGAGCGCCTCTTCCCGGCCTTCGGGGAGCACGACGGTCAGAACGACCTGTTCGGCGTACTCCGCGCCTGTCTCCCGGATCTGTTCCTTTTCGCACAGCCGCCGCACGCGCTCGAGGTCCGGATAGCCGACCGTCAGCCGGTACATCCGTCCTGGCAGCCGCTCCACGGCGTCCGCCCGCCCGGCCGCATCCTGCGCGGCCGCGGCATATGCGCGCGTCAGTCCTCCCGTGCCCAGCAGCGTCCCGCCGAAATACCGCGTGACGATGCACATCACGTCTTCCAGGCCGGCTCCGGCCAGCACGTCAAGGATCGGCCGGCCGCCGGTCCCGGCCGGCTCGCCGTCGTCGCCGCAGCGCTCCATCAGGCGCTCGCCGCGCAGCCGGTACGCAAAGCAGTGATGGCGCGCGTCCCAGTGCTCCCTGCGGCGCGCGGCCAGCAGCTGCGCGGCCTCCTCTTCGCTGCGGACGGGCCGCAGCACGGCCAAAAAGCGCGAGCGCTTCTCTTCGTATTCTCCGTCGCCGCCCGTACGGACGGTCCTGTAGGGTGTCCTCATCGTTCCCGCCCTGCTTTCTTTTCCCTGTGGCGGCCCGGCCCCGTCACAGTCTCTTCTCGGTATCATAACACGGCCGCAAAAGAATTGTAAACAATCCCCTCTTTAATTATTGAAGAAACTTTGGTATACTGTGTTCAATTACAGGAACGATTCCGCGCGGCCCCGCGCCGCGCCATGAGCCGTTCGGGAGGCAGACGGCCGCTGCTTTGGCCTGTCCGCGGGACCGCTGTTTTTCCGCCGGGCAGCTGACCGGCCGCTTGCGGCAGTCCTTCCGATACGCCCTGCAGGAGGTCTTGTATGAATTTCGGAAAGAACGGGACAGAGAAGAAGCTCGAGCAGCTCTCCTCCTCGTCCGTTAAAATGAAGAGCAAGGCGCGCGTCATCGGCTTTCAGGTGCTGGTGGCCGTGCTTCTGATCGTCATGCTCTCGGGGGCCGCCGCGGTCTACGGCATGGCCCGCTCCATCGTGGACAACGCCCCGGCCATCGGCTCCATCGACGTCACCCCGCTGGGCTCCGCGAGCCGCGTCTATGATTCGGAAGGGAACCTGATGGAGACGCTCGTGCGCTCCGGTTCCAACCGCA
>CACXFD010000130.1 GCA_902766845.1 uncultured Lachnospiraceae bacterium
AGCCTGATCGATCTCATGAACAGCCGTGATCATATCTATGACCTGCATTGCCACACGAACGCAGCCAGCGCCTGCTCGTCCCGGACCCCGGAACAGCTGGTGCGCGCGCATCACGCAGCCGGCTATCAGGGTCTGGTCCTGACCGACCACAGCGTACGCGGGAACACCTGCGTCCCGCACCGGCTCCCGCTCGAAGAGCAGATGGAAGTGTATCTGTCCGCCTATGAGCGTGCCGTACAGGCCGCGGAGCCGCTGGACATGGACGTCTTCCTCGGCTTCGAGATCGGTCTGGCCGCACACGGGGCATGCGAAGTCCTTGTCTACGGTCTGACGCCCGCGTTCTGCCGTACGCATCCAACGCTCCTGTATCCGATGCCGCTCTCACAGCTTGCGCATCTGGTCCACAGCGGCGGCGGTCTGATCTTCCAGGCCCATCCGTTCCGCGTCCTACATGACCAGCCCCGGCCGCAGGTGCTGGACCCGGAGATCCTGGACGGTGTCGAGGCCTTCAACGGGCGCAACCGTCCCGAAGAAGATGAAGAAGCGGCCGCGTTTGCCGCGGCGCACGGCCTGCTCCTCTCCTCCGGCTCGGATGACCACGACGGCCTGGACCGCGTCACCAACGGGATCCGATGCCGCCGCCTCACGAGCGAGGCAGAGCTCGTCTACGCCCTGACCCATCCGAAGGAGCGGGACCTGCTGTCACACGGAGAGACGGTAAAAGGCTAAGGTTCCCGAAGGAGATAAAAAGGACCTGAACGAGACAGCCGGCCGGGCTATGCGCCCGGCCGGCTGTCTTTTGCGTCTCGTATGTATGAATTTCGGCTGCGGTCCGGCAAGTGCATGCCGCGGGTGCGGCGCCCTGTGCGCGGATCCGTTTCCTGAGCTCTTCTGCGCCCGGTCTACTTCATCAGATCCCGGACCGTCGCATCGCCGTAGGCGTTCTCCCAGTCCCTGTCAAAGCCGGCCACGGCCGCATCGGTCAGAGGATGTGAGATCGCGAGCTTCAGCACCGAAAGGCCCGCGGTCGCGGCATGGGCTCCGCCCAGCGCGCACCGCAAGAGCTGTTCGGGCGTCTGGAACGACGCGGCCAGCACCTCGCACTCCAGCCCGTACCGGTCCAGGATCTCCGTGATGTCCTCCACCACGCCTGCTCCGTCACCGGCGATCTTGTCCAGACGGTTCACGTACGGCGCCGCATAACGCGCGCCCGCCAGTGCGGCGGCCAGCGCCTGCATCGGGGAAAAGACGGCTGTCATCGTCACGTCGATCCCCTCCGCACTCAGAGCTTTGCAGGCCTTCAGGCCTTCCTCCCCGACCGGGATCTTCACGAATGTATTCTCTCCGAGTGCGGCCGCGATCTCCCGCGCCTCCGCGATCATCCCGTCCGCGTCCTTCGCGATCACCTGCATGTGCAGTTCTCTCTCCGGGCCGATCATCTCCCGGATCTTCAGCATATGTTCCTTCACGCTCGTAAGGCCGGCTGCCTTTTCCCGCGCGAGCAGGGTCGGATTGGTCGTGACGCCGCAGATCGGAAAGAATTCGGCCGCTTCGCGGATATCGTTCAGGTTCGCGCTGTCCAAAAGCCATTTCATGATACGGATCCTCCTTTGAGCGGAGCCGGCGGCTCACCGGCCTGCGGCTCCGAGGCTCATTGTACCGCCGCGCGCGGCCGGTGTCAATCCGGAGCCGGCCGTTTCGCGCTCCGCGCCCGGGAGCGGCGGTGCCCGCCCCAGCGCCCATCGGGCCGCCCGGCTTGCGTTTTCAGGCAAAGTCTGCTATATTATAGTTGGATTTTTATGTAAAGGAACGCATCGGCTCATGTGGATCGCGGAAAACTGGAAAGATTATCAGATCCTGGACACCTCTTCCGGGGAAAAGCTGGAACGATGGGGCCGGTATACGCTGGTCCGGCCGGATCCGCAGGTCATCTGGCAGACGGAGAAGCGTTTGCCCGGCTGGACAAAGCCCCACGGCCACTATCACCGTTCGGAGAAAGGCGGCGGCCACTGGGATTTCTTCGGCCTGCCCGAGCAGTGGAGCATCTCCTATGAGCCGCTCGGCCTGACCTTCCAGCTCAAGCCGTTCGCATTCAAGCACACCGGCCTGTTTCCGGAACAGGCCGTGAACTGGGACTGGATGGCCGGCCGCATCCGTGCGGCCCGTGAGCAGGACCCGGGCCGCGAGATCCGCGTCCTGAACCTGTTTGCCTACACCGGCGGCGCTACGCTGGCCGCCGCCCGCGCGGGCGCGCAGGTCACCCATGTGGACGCGTCCAAAGGCATGGTCAGCTGGGCGCATGAGAACGCCGTCTCGTCCGGTCTGGCGGACGCCCCGATCCGCTGGCTCGTCGATGACTGCCAGAAGTTCGTCGAGCGCGAGATCCGCCGCGGCCGCACCTACGACGGCATCCTGATGGATCCGCCTTCCTACGGGCGCGGGCCCAAGGGCGAGATCTGGAAGATGGAGGACGCGGTCTACGGCCTGATCCGCACCTGCGCCTCGCTTCTGTCCGAAAACGCGCTGTTCTTCCTGATCAGTTCCTATACTACCGGCCTCTCCTCCGGCGTGCTGACGTACATGCTGGGCACGGAGATCGCCGCGCGGCGCGGCGGAACGGCCGCGGCCTCGGAGATCGGCCTGCCGGTCAAGAGCACCGGCCTCGTGCTCCCCTGCGGCAGCACCGGGCGCTGGTCCGCGGAAAGCTGAACCGTCACGACGGAGCCGCCGGCTCCGATCTTTGGAAAGGATGGGGCCTTTTGCCCCGCATAACCGCATCATGAAACGTCGATCTTTGATTCCGGCGATCCTCGCGGCCGTTCTCGTTCTGGCCGTGCTGGCCGGATCCATATGGCTGCTTTCGAAGAAGGAGGCCTCCGCGGCTCCCGGCGACAGTCCGGTGCTCGGAGCCGTGCCCGAAAACGCCGTTTCGGAAGAGGCCCCTGTGCCTCTGAGCCCGGCTCCCGAGCCGTCCGGAGAAGGCGCGGTGGAGACCGATTCGTCCGATCAGACCGCAGAGCCCTCCGGTGAGGTCACAGAGCCCGAGACCTATGTGGTCACGGACCTGACCCCGCTTCCCGAGCGTCTGCTCTCCCTGCAGGAAGCCTATGACCAGTCGGTCTTCGGGGAACGCGTCGTGATCACGGCGGAAGGCTATCTGAACATCCGCAGGCAGGGCAGCCCGGACGCGGAGGTCATCGGAAAGATCTACCGCGGCTGCATCGCCGACATCGTCGAACGCGGGGAAGATTTCACACTGATCTCCTCGGGCCGCGTGACCGGCTGGGTCTCCAACGCCTATGTCCTCTCCGGCCGTGAAGGCATGGAATTCGCGGAAGAGAACAGCACCTATACGGCCACGGTCACCGCGGACAAGCTGAACATCCGCGAGACCGAATCGGAGGAAGGCGTCGTCCTGGCCACCGTGGAAAAGGGCCAGAGCTTCATCGTGGAAGCCATCCGTGAAAAATGGGTCAAGATCGCCTACACCTCGGCGATCGACGGCTGGGTGTCGCGCGAGCATGTGACGCTGAACATGAACATGGGCGAGGCCGTCTCCGTGGAAGAGGAACGGCAGCTGCTGGCGCTGTATCAGAAGAAGGCGCAGGAACGCGAGTCGATCGCGGAATCGATCGCCGAGAGCAGCAAGGCGGAACGCATCGCCAAAGAGAGCAAAGATGCCGCCAAAAAGACCACCGGCACCCTCCGCACCGAAGCGGAGCGCCCTACCGAAAAGCCCAAGCCCGAGACCGAGGCCCCCAAGCCGGAGGAGAAGCCTACCGAAGCGCCGGCCGAGCCCAAGCCCACCGAAGCCCCTCAGCCCAGCGAGCTGACCACCGATGATCTCCATCTGCTCGGCGCGCTCTGCTACTGCGAGGCCGGCTCCCGGTACGAGAACTGCCTGCCGGTCGCGATCACGATCATGAACCGGGTGCGGTCCTCCCGTTTCCCGAATTCCGTCTACGACGTGATCTATCAGAAGGGCCAGTATTCCCCGGCCAAATCCGGCTGGCTTGAGAAAGTCCTGGCCGCGGGCGTCAAGTCCGGCTGTCTCGAGGCCGCCGCGGCCGCGCTGGCCGGCGAGACCACCGTGAACGGCGAAGAATTCACCTACCTCTTCTTCTGCGCTCCGCGTGTCGCCAAGTACGAGGACTACGCGCGCTACGTCCAGATCGGAGACAACGTATTCTACGAGAAGAAGTAAGCGGATAAGCGGCACAAAAGACAACGTCACGAAACAGAGCGGGCGCTCCCATCCGGGAGCGCCCGCTCTGTTTTGCCTGCTATGTCTTTCCTTACGCTTTTACGCGGTCTGCGCGATGGTCCCGCCGCCGAGCACCTCGTCCCCGTCATACAGGACCACGGCCACGGAGGAATCGACGCCTCCGCTCATCGCGATCAGGATCTTCTTCATTTCTTTCCGACCAGCAGAGCCGATCCGTTCAGCATCATCCAGCTTGCCTCCCACGGCTGCATGAAGGTGCCGTTATCCGTGCGCAGCAGTTCCACCCATTCATAGCCCTGCTCGCGCAGCTCCCGGACGAACGCGTTCATATCCCCGAAGCGCGACGGCGTCATCATGTCATGGATCGCGAACGTCCCGCCCTTCTTCAGCACGCGCAGCGTTTCGCGCAGAAGCTGCTGCCGGTCTGCCGTCAGCACGTTATGGTACACGTAATTGCTCGTGACCACGTCGAAGGTCTCATCCGAAAAGTCCAGCTGCACCGCGTCCCCGGTCTCGAAGCGGACGTTGGTCACGCCTTCCGCCTCCGCGTTCCGGCGGCACAGTTCCTTGCTGTAGGAAGCAAATTCAAAGCCCCAGCGGTCCACCCCGAGCATCGTGGCCTTCGGATTCCTCTTTGCGCAGGCGATGGTCAGCGCGCCGCTGCCGCAGCCCACGTCCAGGCCTTTGCCGCCCTCCGGGATATTCACGAATTCCGCGATCCCCTCCACGACGTCTTTGGCAAGTTTGCGCTTCCCGTCATAGGAGAACGCGCGCCGCGCGGCCACGCACCATCCCGTCACGCCGCTGCTGACCACCATGGCCGCCGCGGCCATCAGGCGCATCGCGCGGCCCTTGGCCGTGCGCAGCTTTTCACGTTCATTATGGAGCATGATGTTGACGGCCGTCAGAAGAGCCGTCAGCGCCGCGAAAACGGCCACCATCCCACGGGGCACCCAGTTCTTGTAATCCGGTCTCTCTCTCATACAGATGTTCCCCCCCACAGCCGCAACGCGCGGCTTCTCTTTCCGGCATATCAGCGCGGCGTCCCGGTTTGCTCCGGCCCGCCGTTTCAGACAGGGCCGGTCCGGAAATCCGGACCGGCCCGTGATCACGGTCTCTCTCGATTCCGACAGGTCTTACTTGCGCTTGTTCGTCAGGATCTTGATCCCGCGCTTCGCAACGTACGGCAGTATGGCTTTGAGCTTGCCTTCCTCACCCGTGAACATGCGCGTGTTCTGCGGGAAGTCGCGGCGCAGATGGATCGCGTCGAATTCGCAGCGCGTCGTGCACAGGCCGCAGCCGATG
>CACXFD010000131.1 GCA_902766845.1 uncultured Lachnospiraceae bacterium
CTGAATCATTTTATACATCTCCATAAATCCCGATTTGTTTTAATCATTGTACTATGGCGGACCCGCGTGGTCAATTATCTCGCGCTCAAACGTGAAAAAGGCACTTCCTAACGAAGTGCCTTCCTCGCCCCGTCTTTTTTGTTTTAGGACCGGATTGCTTCGGGCCGCCCTGCGGCGCGTCCGGATCACACGTAGAACCAGCGGATCGGGAGCAGGAACAGATACGGCGCCGTGATTAGCGCGAGCTTCAGCGCCGATGCTTTGGCCTGCGCTCTTTCCAGCCCGGCGCGCGTCAGGATCCACCGGTCCAGCAGGAAGATCAGCAGGCCGGCCAGGGCTACCGCGGCCAGAACGATCAGCAGGGAGAACGGGTTCGAAAACGGATCCAGCATGATGCCCTGCATGACCGGGAATCCAAAACTGTCCCTGGCCGGATATCCGCCGAGCCGGTCCGTGAGCTCTACGATGCCCAGCAGCAGAGCGGCGCCCACGAAGTCGGAAAAGAACCCGGCCAGGCAGATCTTCCAGGTGTGGGCCCGGCAGAAGACGTTCCGGTCTTCCTGCCCTTTCAGGCTCCACAGCAGCACCAGCCGGTCGATCAGATAATTGACCGGGATCAGGATCAGCCAGAGCCAGCTGGGGATCCAGATCAGCAGCCAGACGGGAAAGATGACGTTATAGAAAGTGGCGGAACGGGAACTTTTCATGGAGGCCTCCTTTCGAAAAGATCCGTTTCGATATTCGGGAACTCTGCGTTCAGTATATAGGAAACCGCCGCCTGCCGCAAGGAAAAAGCTCTTACGGGAGCCTTACGATTCTCTTGCATTCCGCGCCGGCTGTGATACAATAGCGCCTGGAAGGAGAGCGGGCGCGGCCCGCGCACACACATATGACGACTGCTGAACTGAAAGAGAAGGCCCGTCAGATCCGGGCCGACGTGATCCGTGAGATCTACGAGGCGCAGTCCGGGCACACCGGATCGGCCCTGTCCGCGGTGGACCTGATGGTCACGCTGTATTACGACACCCTGCGCGTGGACCCGGCGCGTCCCGACTGGGAAGACCGCGACCGGTTCGTGCTCTCGAAGGCGCACGCGAACCCGGCGCTGTACGCGATCCTGGCGGATCTCGGCTTCTTCCCGAAGAGCGAGCTCCATACGCTGCGCAGGCTCCATACCCATCTGCAGGGGCATCCGAACCGGCATGAGACGCCGGGCCTGGACACCTCCAACGGGTCGCTGGGCCAGGGCCTGTCGATGGCCGTCGGCATGGCGCTCGGGGCTAAGCATCTCGGAAAGGATACGAAGGTCTACTGCATCGTCGGGGACGGCGAGAGCCAGGAGGGCCAGATCTGGGAAGCGTCGATGGCCGCGGCCCACTATAAGCTGGACAACCTGACCGTGATCCTGGACCACAACCACCTGCAGATCGACGGCAATAACGACGAAGTCATGAGCCTCGGCGATATCGAGGCCAAGTATAAGGCGTTCGGCTACCATACGATCGTGATCGACGGGAACGACATCGACCAGATCCGGGCCGCCCTCGCCGAGGATCCGCACGGAAAGCCCAAGGGAATCATCGCGGAGACCGTGAAGGGCAAGGGCGTTTCGTTCATGGAGGGCCAGGTCGGCTGGCACGGCAAGGCCCCGAACGAAGAGGAGATGAAGGCCGCGCTCCGCGAGCTCGGCGACGATCCGGAGGTGCAGGTATGGTGAGCATGGGTGAAAAGAAGGCGATGCGGATCGCCTACGGCGAGGCGCTGGCCGAACTGGGCGCCGTCGATGACAAGGTCGTCGTGTTCGACGCGGACCTCGCGCACGCGACGATGACCTGCAAGTTCATGGAGAAGTTTCCGGACCGGTTCTTCAACGCCGGAATCGCGGAAGCGAACATGATCGGCATGGCGGCCGGCATGGCGTCGATGGGCCTGAAGCCGTTCGCGAGCACGTTCGCGATCTTCGGCGCGGGCCGCGCGTATGAACAGATCCGCAACGCGGTCTGCTATTCGGATTTCAACGTCAAGATCGCCTGCACGCACGGCGGCGTGACGGCCGGCGAGGACGGCGGGTCCCATCAGGCCGTGGAGGACATCGCGCTGATGCGCGCGCTGCCGCACATGACCGTCGTGGTGCCCTGTGACGCCGTGGAACTTCGCAAGGCCATCTTTGCCGCGGCCCGGTTCGACGGACCCATGTATATCCGGGTCGGCCGCTGGCCGTTCGCGACCGTGACCGGTCCCGACACGCCGTTTGAGATCGGCAAGGCCGTATGTCTGCGCGAAGGCACGGACGCCACGGTCTTCGCGACCGGCGTCGAAGTGCCGATGGCCATGGAGGCCGCGGAGCAGCTCGCGCAGGAGGGCATCTCGGTCAACGTGATCGACGTGCATACGATCAAGCCGCTGGATGCGGAGGCGGTCCGCCGCTACGGTCTGGCTGCGCGCCGCGTCGTGACCGCGGAAGAGCACTCAGTGATCGGCGGCCTCGGCGACGCGGTCGCGGACGTACTGATCGGGGAACGGCTGCAGTTCAAAAAGATCGGCATCCGCGATATCTTCGGCCAGTCCGGCAAGCCGGATGAGATGATGGAAGAGTACGGGCTGACCGCGCATTACATCGCGGACGCGGTCCGGGAGATGGTACGCGGCTGAACAGTCGGCTCCGGAGAAGCTCCGGAGCCGGCTTTTTTTGGTAGATTGGGAGGCAAACCTCTGCAGTACCTGGATATGTTTTGACAATTTTTTGATAAAAGTTTATCAAAACGCTTGCATTCTCCTCCAAAGGGTGATAGAATGCAGAAAACAGACGGAGGACGGCTCTTTTTTCTCGCCAACGCGCCCCGGTACAGGCAAGGCACGGGAAGGAGGAAAAGGCTTTCGTCTATGTCGGATTCTCCAAAAAACGGTCCGGCTCTCCGCAATCTTTTTCAGAAAGAGGAGGAAACAAGTATGGAGGTACTCAAGTATCTGGTACCGGTCTGCGGGCTCCTGGCGCTGCTCTTCGCGGCGTATACGGCGTCCACGGTGAAGAAGGAAGACGTCGGAACGGACCGCATGAAAGAGATCTCGGACGCCATCCATGAAGGCGCCACGGCCTTCCTGATGTCGGAGTACAAGATCCTCGTGATCTTCGTCGCGGTGCTGTTCCTGATCATCGGACTGGGGCTTCGCAGCTGGACTACGGCGGTGTCCTTCCTGGTCGGCGCGCTGTTCTCGACCCTGGCCGGCTATTTCGGCATGCAGGTCGCGACCCGCGCGAATGTTCGTACCGCGAACGCGGCCCGGACGTCCGGTATGGCCAGAGCCCTGCATATCGCCTATCACGGCGGTGCGGTCATGGGCTTCTGCGTCGTCGGCCTCGGTGTGGCCGGCGTGTCCGTCATCTACCTGCTCACCAAGTCCACGGATGTGCTGTTCGGCTACAGCCTCGGCGCTTCGTCGGTCGCGCTGTTTGCCCGTGTGGGCGGCGGCATCTACACCAAGGCCGCGGATGTCGGCGCGGACCTGGTCGGCAAAGTTGAAAACAATATCCCTGAAGATGATCCCCGCAACCCGGCCGTTATCGCGGATAACGTCGGTGACAACGTCGGCGATGTGGCCGGCATGGGCGCGGACCTCTTTGAATCGTATGTCGGAGCCCTGATCAGCGCCATCACGCTCGGTGTCGTGACGGCCGGCGAACAGGGAGCGGCCTTCCCGCTGGCCCTGGCCGGCGTGGGCATCCTGGCTTCCGTGATCGGTACGTTCTTCGTTCGCGGCGGGGACGGAAAGAACCCGCAGAAGGCGCTGAACATGGGCAGCTACGTCGCGTACATCATCGTGATCCTGGCTTCGCTGGGCCTGTCCCAGTGGCTGTTCGGCGGCATGAAGAACGCGGCGGCCGTCATCGTGGGCCTCGTGGTCGGCTTCGTGATCGGCCAGGCTACGGAAATGTACACCTCGGACCGTTACAGCTCCGTCAAGCGGATCGCGGAACAGTCGGAGACCGGTGCGGCCACCAACATCATCACGGGCCTGGCCGTCGGTATGCGCTCCACCATGATCCCGATCGTCTGCATCTGCGTCGGCGTGCTGGCTGCCTATAAGATCGCCGGCCTGTTCGGCATCGCGCTGGCGGCCGTCGGCATGCTGGCCACCACCGGCAGCACCATCGCCGTGGACGCCTACGGTCCCATCGCGGATAACGCGGGCGGCATCGCCGAGATGTCCGGCCTGCCGGAAGAAGTCCGCGACATCACGGATACGCTCGACTCCGTCGGCAACACCACCGCGGCCATCGGCAAGGGCTTTGCCATCGGCTCCGCGGCCCTGACCGCCCTGGCCCTGTTCGTGTCCTACGCGCAGGCCGTGAAGCTGAACACGATCGATATCATGAACCCGCATGTCATCATCGGCCTGTTCATCGGCGGCATGCTGACGTTCCTGTTCTCGGCCATCACGATGGAGTCCGTTTCCAAGGCGGCCCACAGCATGATCGAGGAAGTGCGCCGTCAGTTCCGCGAGGACAAGGGGATCCTGGCCGGCACGTCCCGCCCGGATTACAAGACCTGCGTGGCCATCTCCACCAACGCCGCGCTGCGCGAGATGGTGGTCCCGGGCCTGATCGCGGCCCTGGCGCCCATCGTGGTGGGCCTGATCTTCGGTACGGAAGCGCTCGGCGGCATGCTGGCCGGCGCCCTGATCACAGGTGTCCTGATGGCCATCTTCATGTCCAACTCGGGCGGTGCCTGGGATAACGGCAAGAAGTTCATCGAGGCGCACGGCGGCAAGGGCACCGAAGCCCATCACGCCGCGGTCGTCGGCGATACCGTCGGCGATCCGTTCAAGGATACGTCCGGCCCGTCCATCAACATCCTGATCAAGCTGATGACGGTCGTGTCGCTGGTCTTCGCTCCGCTGTTCCTGAGCATCGGCAGCCTGCTGTAAGCCGCACGGGCTCACAGCACCAAATCCGTATTAACGAGATCGTTCCTGAGGGGGCGCCGCGCAGCGGCGCCCCCTTTTTTTGCGGCAGCCGTATCCGCGCCGGAGCAGCAGCGGGTCCGTCCGGCCGTATGC
>CACXFD010000132.1 GCA_902766845.1 uncultured Lachnospiraceae bacterium
CGAGCACCAGGGCCGCCGCACCCGCGGCGGGCGACTGCGTAGCCTCGAGGATGGCCGGAAACGTCATCACGGCCAGCGTCACGTACGGAACATAATACAGGAACGACCGCAGGAAGCGGCTTCGGATCTCTTTCTGAAACAGCGTCAGCGGCAGCACGCGGATCGCGTAGACCACCGTGAACATCACGAGGATGTAGATCCAGGTATCACGCATCGGCGGCCTCCTTTCCGGCCTGGCCCGCCGGCAGGCTCCGGTCCGGGCTTTCAGGCATGCCTCCGCCGGGGCCCTCCGGCAAGCCGTCCTCCGGTCCCTCCGGCTCTTCCTTCACCGGGAACAGCGCCGCGGCCGCGGCCGCGATCACGACGGTCAGCAGGATCGTCCGCGTCCCGGCGGACAGTCCGGCCGTCAGCGGGATCCGGGACAACGCAAAGCTCAGCACAAAGCCCGCGATCACGGTCCCCAGGACCACCTTATCCTTCTTTGCGGGCGGCACGATGATCGCGAGGAACATCCCGAACAGCGCGACCGACAGCGCGCTCACGATCCGCGCCGGCAGAGCGTTTCCGGCCAGTACGCCGAGCGCCGTGCCCGCGGCCCAGGACGGGATCGCGATCAGATACGCCCCGTAGCAGTATGCCGGATCGAGGGGCTTTGGCTGCGCGACCGAGATGCCGAACAGTTCGTCGGTCACCGCATAGCCGATCAGGAGCCGGTGTCCGAGGCCCAGCCCGGGCGAGAGGCGCTGGCTCAGCGCGAAGCTCATCAGAAGATACCGCGCGTTCGCGATCAGCGTCGCGAGCGCCATCTCCCCGTAGGACGCGGCCGCCGCGATCACGGTGACCGCCGCGTATTCACCGGCCGAGGCCATGCCGAGCCAGCTCATCACGAACCCCTGCAGCGCGCTGATGCCGGCCCGCCGCGCGGCGATGCCGAGCGAGAACGAAACAGCCAGATAGCCGAGGCCGATCGGAATCCCGTCGCGCAGGCCGGATATGAAATTCTGACGATGATCCATAGGCTTCCCTTTCGCTCAGATCTCTTTTCTTCCCTTTGGCCTGCGCAGCGCACCGGCCCGTTCAGTAGTTTAGTCTGCGCAGCGCACCGGCCCGTTCAGTAGTTTAGCCTGCGCAGCGCTCCGGCCCGCTCAGTACTCCGGCCTGCGCAGCGCTCCCTCCGGGAACGTGTAGGCCTGCGTTTGGAACGGATACTGCACTTCCTCCTCGTAATACCAGGGATCGTCTTCATGACGCGGGTTCTTGATGACGTGGAACTCCTGAGCCGGCATATAGCCCTGGGCCAGCAGGAACGCCTTCTTTCCGTCCTTCTCGCAGACGTCCGCCACCATGACGACGTGTCCGGGGCTGCCGCCCTTCAGGAAAATGTCGCCGATCCGGATATCCTCCGGATCGATCGGTGCAGACTCCTCCACCATCGTCCGGGTACCCGCATACGCGAAGACGATCTTCAGATAGTTGTCAAATACTTCATCGCTGTCACCGGGCTCTCCGGACTTCACCCATCTCACCCCGGCGTCATCCGACTTGATCCGGTATCCCTTGATATAGGTGTCGTAGTCACAGACGAAGCCGCCGCCAAAACTGAACCGGATCCGGTCGTACTGACCGGTCGACCGGAAATACTCCGCGTAGATCCGCATGACGGAATCGGCGCACTGCTGCAGGTCTTTTCTGTCCTCCACCTTCATGGCAAAGACCGCGGCGTGATCCTCCCGATTCCCTTTCGACTCCCCGGTCCACAGCAGGACAGGGCTGCCGTCCGGCTTCATGGCATAACCACGCACAAAGCTCCCGAAGCCCCCCTCATCGTACGGGACCCGGGTATACCCCTCCGGGACCGCGAACCGGGTCTCGAGCGTATACCCCTCCGGGATCACGAAGGCGCTCTTTTCTTCCGCCGGGCCGGGCGGGACCGGCGGGGTCTCCGTCTGAGCCTCCGCTCCGCTCTCCGCGGGATCTGCCGCCGCGGTCTCCGGACGGCTGTCCATTTCCGCGGGATCTGCCGCCGCTGTCTCCGGACGGCTGTCCGCTTCCGCGGCGGCGGCCTGTCCGCTCTCCGCCCTTTCGCCGGGCTCCGGGCTGCTGCCTGTCCGGGTGCCGCAGGCTCCCGAAAGCAGCAAGACGAGCAGCAGCAGGACGAACAGCAGCAGAAGGAGCAGGCCCCGTTTTCCGCGGCCGGTCTCCCTGCCGCGGCCGGGTCTTCTATCTTCGTCTTTCCTTCGTACCATCTCTGAGTTTCTCCGCAAACGACGTCCCGAGCCGCCACAGCGGCAGCAGGATCAGGTACCAGGCGCACAGCACCGACGCGGCCGGCGCGCCGACCGCGGCCAGCGGCGTCGCGCTCGCGATGGACCACGGGATCAGGGGCGAGGTCACGACCGCGGAATCCTCCAGGTCCAGCATGCGCCGGCGCGGATCCGGTTCCGGCCCCGCACAGAGCTGGTCCGTCAGCAGGATCGCCAGCGTCTGGTTGCAGGCAACGGCTCCCGCGGCGACCGACGTCAGCAGGACCGCCGCGTACGGCGTCGTCCTGCCCGCCAGGCGTTCGATGGCGCCGCGCGCCCCATCCAGCAAGCCGGTCTTCCGGAAGATCCCCGAATAGGCCGAGGACAGGCAGACGATCCCGCCCACGCGCAGCATCGACGTGATGCCCCCGCCGCTCAGCATGCGGCCCACCTCCGGGTCCGCGGCCTGAAAGCCGGTCACGCACATCCGGAGCAGGTCCGCGGGCGCGGTCTTCTGCACGAACAGGCACAGGGCCGCCGCGACGGCGATGCTCGCGGTCATCGCGAGCCTCACCTTCACGCGAAACGCGGCCAGCAGCAGGATCACCGCGGCCGGCAGCAGCAGGAGCGGCGTCAGCTTGAATTCACGGGAAAACAGGGCGCGCAGGTCCATCGCCGCGTCATGATTCGGCAGGAACAGTCCCGCCGCGCCGAAGAGCGCGAGCGCCATCAGAAACGGCGCCAGCGCCGACCGGGCCATGGCCCGGAGATTGTCGTAGATATCGGTCCCGGCCAGCTCCGCGACCAGCAGGGCGCTCGTGGACACCGGCGAGCACCGATCTCCGAAAAACGCGCCCGACAGGACCGCCCCTCCCACGAGACGCGCGTCGATCCCCATGGCCGCGCCCATCGTGGCGCAGATCACGCCCATCGTGGCCGCGGTCCCGAACGCGGTCCCGGTCAGCACCGATACCGCGCCGTTGAGCAGGAACGTCATGACCAAAAACAGGCCGGGCCGGATCAGGCCCGATGCCAGGCTCACGATCTCCGGCACCGTGCCCGCCGCGCGCCAGAGCGCGGTCAGGATCCCGATCAGCACGAACGTGATCAGAATATTCCGGACTGCGATGACGCCCTCGAGGGTCATGTCCCACAGCGCCCGCGGCCCGAAGCCGCGCCGCAGGCCGTACAGCCAGAACAGCACGAGCCCGAACGCCAGCGCATAGAGCAGCGGGATGTCCGCAAGCAGGCACACGAGCAGGGCCGCGATCCACGCGACCGCGCACTGCCAGACCACCACGGCCACGGCCCATTTGCCGCCGAGCTCGCGCCGGATGGAAGCCACGGCCGCCACGCACGGCGTATAGAGCAGGCTGAACACCAGCAGGCCAAAGGCGGTCAGGGCGGACAGCGCCGCGCCGACGCCTCCCTGTCCCTTGAACAGCACTTCGAGCACGGACACCACGCTCTCCTTGGCCATGAAGCCCGAGATCAGCGAGGTGCAGATGCGCCAGTCGCCGAGGCCCAGCGGCGCGAAGAGCGGCGCGATCAGGCCCGCGAGGGACGCCAGGATGCTGGCCTGCTCTTCGACCATATTGAAGTGAAAATCAAAGCTCTTCAGAAACCAGACCACGATCGCCGCGATCAGGATCACCGAGAACGCGCGGTGCAGGAAATCCTTGGTCTTCTCCCACAGGAGCTGCAGGACGTTGCGCGCGCTCGGCAGCCGGTAATTGGGCAGTTCCATCACGAACGGCACCGCCTCGCCGGTGAACAGCGTCTTCTTATACAGCAGGGCGGCCAGGATCCCGCACAGGATCCCGATGAAATACAGGGCCGTGATCACGAGCCAGCCGTTCTTCGGGAAGAACACCGCCACAAAGAACGAATAGATCGGCAGCTTAGCCGTGCAGCTCATGAACGGGGTCAGCAGGATCGTC
>CACXFD010000133.1 GCA_902766845.1 uncultured Lachnospiraceae bacterium
AGATCCGCACGTACGAGATGCACCGCACCGCGGAATACGGCATCGCGGCGCACTGGAAATACAAGGAAGGCCGCACCGGCACGGACCGCGAAGAGGAGAAGCTTTCCTGGCTGCGCCAGATCCTCGAATGGCAGCGCGACATGTCGGACAACCAGGAGTTCATGAGCTCGATCAAGAACGACCTGGACCTGTTCTCGGAAAACGTGTACTGCTTCACGCCCACCGGCGACGTCAAGAGCCTGCCGGCCGGATCCACGCCCGTGGATTTTGCCTACAGCGTGCACAGCGCGGTCGGCAACCGCATGGTCGGCGCGCGCGTGAATGAAAAGCTGGTCCCGATCGATTACCAGATCCAGAACGGCGACCGCGTCGAGATCATCACCTCGCAGAACTCCAAGGGCCCGAGCCGCGACTGGCTCAAGACCGTGCGCAGCACGCAGGCCCGCAACAAGATCAACCAGTGGTTCAAGAGCCAGTTCAAGGAAGAGAACGTGAGCCGGGGCAAGGAGGCCGTCGCGGCCTACGCGAAGAGCAAGGGCATCCCGCTCGCGGACATCTCGAAGCCGGAATTCCAGGAGAAGGTCCTGAAGAAATACGGCTTCCGGGACTGGAACGCCATCCTGGCGGCCGTGGGCCACGGCGGCCTGACCGAAGGTCAGGTGGTCAACAAGCTCCACGAGGAATACCTGCGCAAGCATCGCCGCGAGGTCACCGACGAGGAGATCCTGAAAGCGAACGAAGGCACCCGCGATCGCGAGGAGACGCCCCGCAGCGGCGGGAACGGCATCATCGTCAAGGGAATCGACGATCTGGCCGTGCGCTTCTCGCACTGCTGCAATCCGGTGCCCGGCGATGAGATCGTCGGCTTCGTGACGCGCGGCCGCGGCATCTCGATCCACCGCACCGACTGCGTGAACATCCTGAGCCTGCCTCCGTATGAGCGGGCGCGGCTGATCGACGCGCAGTGGCAGGAGAGCGCGGAAAAGAGCGCCGAGGGCTATTCGACCGAGATCCAGATCTACTGCACGGACCGCACCGGCATGCTGGTGGATATCTCGCGCGTCTTTACCGAGCGCCAGATCAACATCTCGTCGCTGTCCACGCGCGTGTCCAAGCAGGGCGTCGCGACGATCACGATGACCTTCCACGTGCCCGGCATCGAAGAGGTGCGGAGCCTCGCGGAAAAGCTGCGCCAGATCGACGGCGTGATGGATATCAAGCGGACGCGGGGATAAACGCGGGACCGGAAAACGAAAGGTCCCTGACATGAATCATACAGCCGCAGCGGCGCCCGAAACGGGATCGCCTGCTGCGGCTGTTCTTTTGTATGTGAGCGGGGCGGCCCCTGTGGGGCCGCCCCGCATTCTTATCTGCGCAAGGCCGGTCTTCGGCGCGTCACTCACGAAACAGCGCCCGGCCGATGCGCACCATCGTGCTGCCCTCCGCGAGCGCGTCGGGATAGTCCTCGCTCATGCCCATCGACAGCTCCGTGAGGTCATATTGCGGCCATTCCTTTTGCAGGCGCTCCAGCAGTTCGCGGGTCTTATGAAACCACGGCCGCGCCTCCTGACCGAGGGGCGCCATCATCATCAGGCCCCGGACGTGCACGTGCGGCTTATCCGCGAGGTACGCCATCATCTCTTCGATCTGGGCGTCGTCGAAGCCCTGCTTGCTGGCCTCGTGCGCGATGTTGACCTCCAGCAGGATGTCCATCGTCAGGCCGTGGGCCGCGGCCCGCTTTTCGATCTCATCGACCAGCGCGTAGCTGTTCACGGAATGGATCATCCGGACCTTGTCGATGATGTATTTGACCTTGTTCGTCTGCAGCGTGCCGATGAAGTGCCACTCCGCGTTTCCGTGATACGCCTCGTACTTTTCCAGGAACGCCTGCACGCGGTTCTCGCCGAAGACCGTAACGCCGCAGGCCTCGAGGGCCGGCAGCTGGTCCGCGCCGATGTATTTGGTGGCGGCCACCAGGCGGGCGGGCGCCACTTCCTTCAGAATGGCCTTCACGGCCGGTTCATTGACGATCATATCTTTCTTCTCCGATCAGGCAGGCTGCCTGCTGTCCATGCTTCTTCCGTCCCGGCAAGGCCCGGTGCGTTACGCTTCGGCGCCGGTCCCCTGTGCCAGTGCGTCCAGCAGCGCCGGCATCGTCTCCTCGAAATCCACGCCGTACCAGGGCTTCTTCGGGTCCTCAAGCGTCACGCGGATCGTATGCGCCACGTGGTCCGCGGCCAGCGCCATGGCCTTCTGCCAGCTGTATCCGCGCATCATGGCGCCCACGCAGACGCTCGAGAACAGGTCCCCGGTCCCGTGGTAGGACGCGTCCACGCGGTCGTTCTGGTAGACAGAGCGTTCGCCGGTCGCCGTGTCCAGGCCGGCCACGCCGGTCTTGCCCTCCGACAGTGAGACGCCGGTCAGCACCACGGTCTTCGCGCCGAGCAGGCTCAGCCGGTGCAGCAGCGTGTCGATGTAGGCCGCGTCATATTCCGTGCGGTATTCGGTCTCCGTCATCAGGCAGGCTTCGGTGATGTTGGGGACGATGATGTCCGCCTGCGCGCACAGGCCCGCGTTCGCGCGGACGTACGCGTCGTCGAAGTTCGCGTAGAGCTTCCCGTTATCCGCCATGACCGGGTCGATGAAGATCAGGTTGTCCGGGGTCCGGAACGTCTCAAACAGTTCCTTCATCTGCTCGATCTGTGTGACCGAGCCCAGATAGCCGGTATAGACGGCGTCGAACGAGGCGCCCTGCGCCTTCCAGTGGGCCGTGATCGGGCCGATCTGGTCGCTGAGGTCCTTGTAGGTGAAATCCGGGAACATCGTATGGGTGGACAGGACCGCGGTCGGCAGGATCACGGTCTCGACGCCCATGGCGGAGATCACGGGGAGGGCGACGGTCAGGGAGCATTTGCCGAGGCAGGAGATATCCTGTACAGTCAGTACTCGTTTCATAGGGAGCCCTTCTTTCTGCGGATGGTCATTTCTGTGTGTTGACATGTTGAATGAGTTAGATTATACTCGAAAGTGACCTTGTGGAAATGGCCAGTTTTGAACATTTTTATAAGGTCAGTTTGGGGCGGCATTTCGAAAGGCCGATACCGCAGCCCCGGTGGGGAGAAAAGACATGCTGACGTATCCGTTCTCCGGCGCGGAGCCGCTGTATCAGCAGCTCTACCGGTACATCCGAAACGATATCCTGGCCGGCCGCCTGGCGGCCGGCGATAAGCTGCCCTCCAAGCGGGCGCTCGCCCGGCAGCTGAACGTCAGCGTGATCACGGTCGAAACGGCCTACGACCAGCTGGTCAGCGAGGGCTTTCTGGAGACCCGGCCCCGCGTCGGGTTCTTTGCGGCCGCCCTGCCCGGAGGCGGACGGGCGCCCGAAGATGCGGCACAGATGGAAGAGGGGGCGGAGCCTGCGGCCGGGTCCACGGGCCGCCTGCGGACAGGCGATGCGCCGCAGGCCGGATCGGGAGCGGAGCAGCCGGAGGAATCCCTGCCCCGCCCGGCCTTCCGCTATGACCTGTCGGCCTCGCGCACCCCTTCGGAGATCTTCCCGTTCTCGGTCTGGGCCCGGATCACGCGCTCGCTCCTGTCGGAGCAGCAGGAGGCCCTGCTGCGGACGTCCCCGGCCAACGGCATCCCGGAGCTGCGCACGGCCATCGCCCGCCACCTGTATGAATACGCCGGCCTGCGCGTGAGCCCGCACCGGATCGTGATCGGCGCCGGGACCGAATATCTGTACGGCCTGCTGATCCAGCTGCTCGGCTTCGAGAAGACCTACGGCGTCGAATGGCCGGGGTACCGGAAGATCCTGCAGATCTCCGAATCGTACGGCGTCCGGACCGAAAAGATCGCGCTGGACGAGTCCGGAATCCGGCCGGACCGCCTGCGCGCGCAGGGCGTGGACATCGTCCACCTGACGCCGTCCCACCAGTATCCGACCGGGATCACGATGCCGGCCGCGCGCCGCTATGAACTGCTGCAGTGGGCGCTCGAGGGCGAACGCTACATCATCGAGGACGATTACGCGAGCGAGTTCTCGCTGTCGCACCGGCCCATCGAGCCGCTGTTCGCGATCGACCGCGACAGCCGCGTGATCTATCTGAACACGTTCAACCGGAAGCTGGCCGCGACGGTCCGCATCAGCTACATGGTGCTGCCTGAGCCGCTGGCGGAGCGGTTCGCGCGCCGGCTCGACTTTTACGCCTGCACGGTCTCGACGTTCGAGCAGCATACGCTGGCGCGGTTCATCAGCGACGGCTATTTCGAGAAGCACCTTAACCGGCTGCGGACCTATTACCGGCACCGGCGCGACAGCCTGCTGCGGGCCCTGCGTGAGAGCCCGCTGGGCGCCGTCTGCACGGTCGTGAACGAGAACGCCGGCCTGCACCTGCTGCTGCGGCCGGACCGGCCGGTGCCGGAGGAGGCGTTTGCGCAGGCGCTGCGGCGCCGCGGGATCCGGCTGGCCGGACTCACGGATTTCGGCGCTGCGGATGCCGGTGTGACAGATACCGGCCCGGCCGGAAAAACCGCGGCACCGGACGGTCCGGTGTATATCGTGAATTACACGGCCCTGAGCCCGGAGGAGGCGCCGGCCGCGCTGCGGGAGGTCTATGAGGCGTACCGCGAGGCGGAAGGGGACAGATAGGTCCTGCTGCGGCGCGAAGGAGACCGGATGATCCGCCAGCGAGGCAGGGGGGAGATCGCCATACGCCATAGGGAGAAACCTTGCCATCCGGCAGGGTTTCTTTTATAATACAGAAAAAGGGAAGAACAGGAAAAGGGAAGACCGCTTGTCGGAAAGGAAAAGACCTATGAAAGTCGTGCGCATGGTGCTGGGTCCCATCGGGACCAACGTATATATCGCCTGGAAGGAAGACGCGAAAACGTGCGTGATCATCGATCCGGCCGGAGACGCGGACCGGATCCGGGAGAAGCTGGCGGAGCTGGACCTGGCGCCCGAAGCCATCCTGCTGACCCACGGGCATTACGACCATATCCTGGCCGTGCCGGAGCTCATGGTGACCTGCGTGGTCCCGGTCTTCGCGATGGAGGCGGAGAGGGAGACGCTGGAGGATCCGCAGCGCAACCTGACCGGCCGGGGCCGACATCCGCTGTCACTGGCGGCGGACCGGTGGCTCGCGGACGGGGAGACCGTGACGCTCCCGTCCGGCCTGTCGTTCACGGCCCTGCATACGCCCGGACATACGCCGGGGAGCGGGTGCTTCTATTTCCCGGAGGGGAACGTCCTGTTTGCCGGGGATACGCTGTTTGAGGCCAGCTACGGCCGCACGGACCTGCCGGGCGGCAGCGGCGGACAGATGCTCCGGTCGCTCCTGCGGCTCCTCACGGAACTGCCTGAGGAGACCGTGGTCCTGCCCGGACACGGGGAGGATACGTCGATCCGGGCGGAGCGCCGTCAGAACCCTGTCGCGCCGTATCTGCGCGCGATGGAAAAAGAGAACGACGCGGACAAGCCCGTATAAAAAAACGAAAGAGACAGTAAGATGCAGATCGAACTTTGGATCACAGATCAGAGCCTGGCGTACGACGTCCACGGCCTGCTGACGTCCTTCTTCCCGGGTGCGCGCGTCCGCACGACGGGCCCCGCGGCGGAAGGAGAGGACGCGCCGGAGGAGGCGCCCGCACGGCCTGCCGGCGATGAAGGAAAGGCCGGGCCAGAAGAAGCCCCGGCTGTCCGCATCCGGATCGAGGATGTCCCGGAAGGTTTTTCCATTCGCAGCGAGGTGCCGGAGAAGGAGACCGCGCAGGCTATGATCCCGGCCGGACCGGACCGGCATGAGCGCAAGGACGAGCTCAAGCGCGGCCTGTACCGGCTGCTCGCCGGACAGACCGGGAAGACCCTGCCATGGGGCACGCTGACCGGCATCCGGCCGGTCAAGATCCCGATGGCGCTGCTGGAGGAGGGCCGGACGGAGGAAGAGATCCGCGATCATCTGAAGAGCACGTATTATATGTCGGACCGCAAGGCGGACCTGTCGATCGAGATCGCGCAGCGCGAACGCGCGCTGCTGGCGCGGGCGGAGGAGCCGGACGGCTGGAGCCTCTACGCGGGCATCCCGTTCTGTCCGACGCGCTGCGCCTACTGCTCCTTTACGGCCTATCCGATCAAGGCCTGGGCCGGGCGCACCGGGGAATATCTGGACGCGCTGGAGAAGGAGATCGCCTTTACGGCGGAGCTCTTTGCGGGCCGGCCGCTGAAGACCATCTACGTGGGCGGCGGGACGCCGACGAGCCTGTCCGCGGAAGAACTGGCGCGCCTGTGCGGTGCGCTGCGGGAGCGGTTCGACCTGTCTCATCTGCTGGAGTGGACCGTGGAGGCAGGCCGGCCGGACAGCATCACGCCGGACAAGCTGGCCGCGCTGAAGGCTGCGGGCGTGTCGCGCATCAGCGTGAACCCGCAGACCATGAAGGAAGAGACACTGCGGCTGATCGGCCGGCGCCACACGGTGGAGCAGGTCCGGGAGGCCTTTCGGATGACCCGGGAAGCCGGCTTTGACGACATCAACATGGACCTGATCCTCGGACTTCCCGAGGAGACCGCGGACGACGTTGCGCGGACTATGGAGGAGATCGCGAAACTGGGCCCGGACAACGTGACCATCCATTCCCTCGCGATCAAGCGCGCCGCGCGGCTGCGCACCGAAGAGGCCAGCTTTGCCGGCCTGCACATGGAGAATTCCGACGAGCTGATGGACTACGCGGCGCGGGCCTGCCGCGATATGGGCCTGGCCCCGTATTACCTGTACCGCCAGAAGAACATGGCCGGCAATCAGGAAAACGTCGGTTACGCGCGCCCCGGCTGTGAGGGGCTCTACAACATCCTGATCATGGAGGAGCGCCAGCCCATCGCCGCGCTCGGCGCCGGCGCGGTCACCAAAGCCCTGTTCCCGGACGGGCGCATCGCCCGCGCGGAGAATGTCAAGGACGTGGACCGCTACATCTCGCACATCGACGAGATGATCGAAAGGAAACGCGCGCTGTTCGAGGAAGGGAAGGGGAGGTCGTGACATAGTCCGCTTTTTGGGACAGCCTTTCTGATAGGTTCGGAGAGAGGAGGTTCGGGGACGATGTTAAAAGAAACGCTGTACAGTTCCGGAAAAAACCGCTTCGAAGGCGACCGCTTTTCGGATAAGGAGTGGTCTGCCCCTACCATGGTCGACGCGCCGGAGATCCGGGCAAGGATCGAATCTTTCCGCCTGGAGGGCCGCGTCATCCGGAGCATGAAACTGGTCGGTTCCGCCATCTTCCATACCCGGGAGATGCTGGAGGATACCGTTTACGGCGCACTGGAGCAGGAAGGGATCACCGATGAAGAAGAACTGCGGGAGCGCAGCCGTTACGAGGCGATCGGGCCGGATCGGCTGTTTGCCAGGGCCTGCGCGACCGGTGCCCCTCTTCTGATCTCTTTTGAAGACTATGACCGGTTCGAGATCGATATGCCGCAGGCCGGAGAGTACCGGCTCGGCATGAACTGTATCCCCTGGTCTGTACAGCCCGAACGGCAGCTCCAAAACGTGGATGCGAACGTCCTGTTTAAACCGTGCCTCGGGAAACGGATCGAGAAGGCGGAAGTCTGCGCGTATGTGACGGATAAAGATCCGATGACGGGCGACCATTATATGCTGTATCAGGACGACAGACCGGGGACGAGGGAACTCGTATCCCGAATCGTTCTGCATCTGGAGGACGGCATCCGGTTCGTCATGGAGACCTGTCTGGCCGACTCGAATTCGTTTTTCTGCGAAGACGCGGAGGGGAAGAATCTGACTATCCCGTTCCGGGAACTGAAGAAGGGCCTGTACAACTGGGAAGATCTGCATCTGGATCCCGACAGCGGGTTTATGGCGGAGAGTACCACGGTGTTTTTCGGAGAACAGGGAAGAAAATGGGTCGACGGAGATACGATCTCTTTTATTCCCGAGGACGGCAGGTCCCGGCTGATGATTCAATCGGATGATTTTCACCTGCTTTATTGGGCACTTTCCTGGCAGGTCCGTGACTGGTTTGACGAGATGGACGACTATGTGTTCCCATGGGAGGAATGGCAGGAGATCCTGAACAAGGCGGACCGGCTGGCAGCTTTTGAGACGTTTGACGAATTGTTCGATTTTCTGACAGGGCTCGGTATCACGTACGGTCACGGAGAGGACGTCTTTCTTTACACGCTGACGAATGCCTGTGGCAGAGAATACTGGGAGAACCGGAGAGAGATCCGCAAACAGGTCCGGAATCTGAGAAGGTGGACGGAGATGGTCGTTCCGAAGGGCATGAATATGCTGGTTCACGGATACTGAAGAAGGATATTTGAGACCGCATCGTATGCGGCAGAAAAAACGTAGAAAAGAGAATTGTGATGTTCAAAAAGTGGCTTGAGAATTACCACGGCCCCACGAAGGGGTTCGTGCTGTGGGGCATGGCGTTCGCGCTCTTGCGCGTGAATCTGACGGTCGGTACGATGGTGATCCCGCTGCTTCCGGACGTGATCGGGTTCGCGCTGCTCCTGGTGTTCGCGCGGGCGCACAGCTGGCGGGAAGCCGGGATCCGGCGCAGCCGGCGTCTGTGGTTCATCCTGACTGTATTCGGCCTCTTCGATCTGGCCATGAAGCTGACCGGGCTGCAGTTCACGGGCCTTGTCGGCGTGGCGCTGGACCTGGTGTTCTGGCTGCTTCTGGGGGCGGCCGGCACTGAGCTTTTGAGCGGCCTGTGCCGCCTCGCGCGCCGGCAGGGCGCGCGGCCGCAGGCGAAGCTGACCTCGCAGACGTTCATGATCGTTGTGATCGCCGGCGCAGCCGTGATCGCGGTGACCGGGCTCGGGATCGCGGCCGGCACGCCGGCGCTGGTCCTGCAGATCGTCCAGACGTTGCTGTGCCTGGTCCACCTGTTTGCGCTGCACCGCATGCTCGCGGTCCTGGACCTGCCCAAGCGGGACGAGGCGGAGCAGCCGGCCGCGTGAACGGCCGGCGCGCCGGCCGGCACGGCAGATCGCCGGCATGGCAGATCCGAAGCGCCAACGAGCGGAAGGACCCGGCAGCAACGCTTTGAATTATGTCCTCTGTTTTATCTCCGGTGTTTTAGATCCGTTATGATAAAGGGGGATTGCACAATGAAAAAGGCCGTTTATTTTATCGTCACTTCGACAATTCCTGTCATTTTTTCTCCCGAAATCTCAATCCGGTAGTGACCATCGCTTTCTATCTCAAATGTTTGATAACCGATATTATATGAATCTACGAGAAATATAGGATCCTTTCCGCTTTCTGTAATGCTCATGTATAAATGTCCTCGCTCAAACTCGGAGATATGAAACACTACAGTATCCCCCTTTTTCAGATCATACTCTTTAACCACAGAAGTGTTCAGTTTTTCTGCTTGCACTACATATCCTGCAGCAGTGTCCGATACCTCGTACGATGACCTATAAGACGACCAGAAAAACACTCCGATTCCAGCAATCAAAGCAATAATAAGAGCAAAGACTCCCACATATTTCAGCCTGATTCCCGGCTCGTCGCCTGATACCAGTTTTTCATATTTATAGAACTGCACTGCCGTTATTGAAAATATCACCAGATACAGGATAGCCAGACCCAGGA
>CACXFD010000134.1 GCA_902766845.1 uncultured Lachnospiraceae bacterium
CCGGTCCCGTCCCAGGACAAAAACCGCTCCATCTCGCGGGTCTCGACGCTCTCCCACTCTCCGGGCGGACAGTACGTCTCGGTCTCGTCCGGATCGGCGATGTAGACCAGCGCGGACGTATCCGCGTCATACATGGCCAGATAGACGGCGTCCACGTCGCTCGAGCGCTGGAAATCCCGCAGGATCTGAACGGCCTGCTGCCGTTCCGGCACATCCGCGGCCGCGGTGAACCGCGCGTAATATGCGTCCGTGCCGACCTGCGCGCGCTCTTCCTCCGACAGCCCGCGGTAGATCCCGACGATCTCTTTGGATACCTCCTCGGTATCCACGACCTGTCCGAGGATCCCGGCCGCGCTGCGCGACAAATTGAACGCTTCCCCGATCAGCTGCCGGCTCAGGGCCATCGTATACAGGCCCAATCCGATCAGGAGCATCACGGCCCCGACCAGGACCGACAGCATCAGCGTCGCGTGAAAAGTGCGGGCTTCGAGCGAATAGTGCTTCCGCTCGAGTGAACTCATCTCCCGTACGCTTTTTTCAGGCATGGCGGCTCCTTATCGGATGGTCAGGATGTCCGAAAAGCCGGTGATCTCAAAGATCTCGGAGATCGCTCCGTTCACGTTCTGCACGATCAGTTCGCCCTGCCTGAGCATCGTCTTCTGCGCCAACAGCAGGACGCGCAGCCCCGACGAGGACATATAATCCAGCTTCTGCAGGTCGATGACCAGTTCCGTGACGGTCTCCGGCAATTCCCGGATGATCGTCTCCAGTTCCGGCGCCGTGGCCGTGTCCATACGCCCCTCCAGCATGAGGGTCAGATGATTCCCCTCCTGCTGCTTTTCGATCGTCATCATGTGTCTGTCTCCTTTAATATCGTTTCCATTGAAACATTTTCATCTTATCACGCCGGCCGGTCATCGTCAACCGAACGCGTTGCGGCGGCCGCGGTCTTCTGGTATAATCATCCTGTACACATCCGTTATTCCGTACACATCCTGCCGGGCGGTCCCGCGGCCGCTCCGCTTCCGGAGGTCTGACGATGATCGAACAGCTTTCAAGCCCTGACGGTTATGAAGAACTGATCCGCAGCCTGATCCGCGACCCGGCTCTCCTGGTGCCCGGCATCGGGGATCCGGACAGGGTCGGGGACTACCTGCGCTATGCGGCGGGCCGGCCGGACCGCCTGGTGCTCGGCTTTCGGCAAGGCGGCGCTCCGGCCGGCCTGTTCGTCCTGCTGGTCTCCGAAGAGGATTCGTATCTGGAACTGCTGCTGTGCCTCACGCATTCCGGCGAAGCGCTCGAAGAGCTCTCGCTCTTTCTCGAAGCCGGTTTCGCCGGCTGGCAGCTGGACGCGGTCTTCCATCCGGATCACCGGCTGCTGAGGGAACTGCTCGCCGGCCGCGGCGCCCGTTTTGAAAAGGAGCAGCTGAAGATGGCCCGCTCCGGACCGGCGCCCGACGTGCCCGCGCCCGACGTCCGTCAGCTGGACGCGGCGGACCGGGACGCCTATCTGGCCATGCACAGCCGGGACGTCTACTGGACCGGCGAAAAGGTCCTGGAAGCCCCCGACCGTTTCATCGTGCTGATCGCGCGGGACGGTGATGAGGCCGCCGGCTATCTGGACCTGACCTGCTGCTATGAAGAGAACGAGCCGTACAGCCTCTTTGTCCGCGAGCGCTCCCGCGGCAAGGGCTTGGGCCGCCAGCTCCTGGCCGCGGCCCTGAAGCTGAACCGCGGCCGCGGCATGACGCTCCTTGTGGACACCGACAATGTCCCGGCCATCCGCCTCTATGAGTCGATGGGCTTTTCCGAAGTCCCGGGCCGGCGCAGCGTGACCGCGCACTGGTCATTGTGACCGGACGCTTGCCGTCACGTCCGGGCACCGGCCGTTGTGCCCGGATGCCCCATGTCCACCCCATCTTCCGGTCTCATGGCGCAGCAGGCGCGGCCGGAAACGGCCGCGCCTGCTGCGCTTCTTTGTCCTTTACACAGAATCTTTCGGTCCCTGCCGGGCCCTCGTCCGGCTATGCGAGCAGCGCCCGGATGGCCCGGGCCACACGCTTGTCCGGTTCGCGGAAATGATTGCCCGGGTTCAGCTCCCAACAGACAAAAAGGCTCTGTGATCGATACCGGCTCACCGCTTCTTCCGTACGCTCCCGCACGGTCCGCATGAGCGGATCGCGAACTTTGGCTTCCTTGTCTCCGAGCGACAGATACAGCCGCTCCGGCCGCCGCTTCATCTCATGCGAGGCGATGAACTCGTCAAAACCCGGATACCAGAGCGATCCCGACACGCTGGCCGCCCTCGAAAAAGCGTCCGTTCCGTACAGCGAATGCAGCGCGAACAGCCCCGCCAGCGAATAGCCCGCGATTCCTGTCCACGCCGGCATCCCCGGAAGTCTCCGAAGCGTCTCCGGCAGGATCTGCTCCGTCAGTTCCTCCCGGTACGCGTCCGCGCCTCCCGCAAACGGATCCTCTCCCCGGAACACGGCCGGAGCCGGCCACGGCGAAAGGTCCGCGTTCCAGTCCAGCCGGCTGACCACGAGAAGGCTGACCCGCGGACAGCCTGTTCGGGTCTCCGGTCCCCTGCCGTCCGGCACACCGGGCTCCGTCCCGCTCTCCAGCGCGGCCGCCACGTCCGATCCGTCTCCCTCAAATTCATTCAGGACGATCAGCGGGACGTCCTCCCCGGCTCCGTCCGGCACGTACAGCGATGCCGTCCGCGCGCCGATCTGGAAAACGATCTTATCAAAACCCATACCGTCCCTCCGGCGTTCCTTCCTGTCTCATCCGGTCCTGCAGCTCATGATCGGACCGGTCATTCAGATATGTTCCCCGGCCTGCAGGGCAGACTCTATGACCAGGAGCACGCCGCTTTTGACCGAGATCCGCACCTCCCCGGCTGCCCAGACGTTGCTGACGCCCAGCGGGAAGCCGTTCGTCAGGGTCTCCTCTTCGCATTCATACGAGGCGCCGCGGATGCTCACGCCTTCGCACCGGTCTGTCATCGAAAACACCGAAAGCGAACGCCCTTCTCTGCGCGGAAGGACCAGCTCGGCTGCCGGATCCGTTTTGCCGCGCAGCACCCACGCATCCGTATCCGCGCCGCACAGCCGCACGCGCATGCCCCGCTCTGCAAGGAACGCAGCTGTCTGCAGGTTCGCGACCGTATGATCCAGCCGGCCCCCGAAGGAGCAGGCGATCACGACATCCGTAAATCCCATGTCGGCTGCCAGCCGCGCGGCCAGCATCGTATCCGTATCATCCTTGCGGGACGGGAACGTATCCACCGGCGCGGAGGCTCCTTCCGGCCGGGGCGAGGAATCGAAATCCCCGACGATCCGATCCGGCTCCAACCCCAGCCGCCGGGCATGCTCCCAGCCGCGGTCACATGCGATCACATATCCTTCCTTCGGCAGATCCTCCGGCAGGTCCGCGTAGGTCCCGCCGGAGATCAGGAAGCAGGTCTCTTTCTTCATGAGCGGTCTCCCCCGAGGACGCCGTCCCCGTTCCGGCTCTTATTTTTTCACAAATTCGACAGTCACCTTGCCGTTGGTCTGGCCGACCGTGGTCACCTGGAGCACATAGTCTCCCGACGGGATCTCCACCTCGGTCTTCTCGCCCGGGCCCACTGTCACGCTGGCGACCGTGTCCAGGGTCATGGTCTCGTCCGGCTCGTCGTCATGGTGAAAGACCGCCACTTCGACGAAATCGATCTGCAGCTTGCCCTTGTCCAGCGCCGACTCGACGACGGCCACCCGGCCGTTCCCGACCGACATCACGGACGATTCCCCGTACGCGTCGTTCTCCGCGTTCTTGACGTCGATCGTGCTCTTGGTCCCGGTGCCGGAAATGACGAAGCTGGCCTTGCAGCCGGTCAGAAGCAGGGCCGCGGCCAGCAGGACCGCGATCAGTACATATCCTTTTTTCATAGTCTCTCCTTTCCGCCGATGCCTGCCGGTGAGTCCCGGCGGCACGGATCATTCTTTCCGCAGGCGGGCCGGGGAGGCAGGATCGTCGGTATCTTTATAACAGAAAAACGACGAGATTTCAATGCTTTATTCATCCCGCAGGCTTTCCCGTTCCTTCTGATTCCCTCAAAAAAAGCAGCCGGCACTCCGAAGAATGCCGGCCGCTGTTCCGATCCGGACCGCCTGCCTTCCGGCCGTATCCGGCGCCGCCTGCCCCGGATGCCGGGGCAGATGCTTATTCGTACTCGACAGGACTTAACTGATTCCGTTTAAGAAATATTGTTCGCCTTGTTTTTGGTTCCTTTGATTATTTGATATATCCATATTATCCAGCCTGTCACCCCTTCCGTTATCATTTTGTTATCAGCGTTGATAACAAAGACGGGGAATCGCTGCGTATAAATGTATTGGTATAATACTCGATTCGGCATAGAAGAGCAAGGCTCTTTTCCACTTTTATGGCAGCTGTCTCTTAGCCGAACACCTCATATCGAAGCCGTATATGGGAATCTTGAAGCACAGAACATTCCGTCAGCTTCAGCATCCCTAATTCTGAAAGCTCTGCGCTGGAAACCAGCGACTTGCCGTCGATCAATGTGGGCGTATTTTTGCCGCCGATCAGCACCGGGGCTACGACGA
>CACXFD010000135.1 GCA_902766845.1 uncultured Lachnospiraceae bacterium
CAGGAGATAACGAGGCGTGGCTCAGTTTGGTAGAGCGCTGCGTTCGGGACGCAGAGGTCGCAAGTTCGAATCTTGTCGCCTCGACTTCTGGCCGGTTGGTCAAGCGGTTAAGACGCCGCCCTCTCACGGCGGAAACAGGGGTTCGATTCCCCTACCGGCTATAAAGCAGTCAGCGAAAGCTGGCTGCTTTTTCCGTTTATGCGGAGCGTCATCTTTTACTTGAAAACAGGCATCGTTTTCGGTATGATGATTGCAGATCAAGCTTTGACCAAGACCGATCGAGACCGATAAGGAGGAAGTATGGCAGGAAAAAAGAACGTCCGCCCCGTGTCCGATTCGAAGCACACGTCCGGCAGCCGGGCAGATGAGGTCGTGCCCGCCGTTGTCGGAGCGATCGAATCCGTCCTTCCGAAAATGAGCCGGGCGGAAGCAAAGGTAGCTTCGTTTATCGTGGATCATCCGGACCAGGTGTTTGAACTGTCGGTAGCCGGCCTGGCGGATGCGAGCGGCGTCAGCGACGCGACCGTGATCCGGGCCTGCCGTGCGCTCGGCTTTGGCAGCTATCAGGAGATGAAGATCGCGCTGGCCCGCGATATCGTCAATCCGATCCAGATGATCTCGGCGCCGCTGTCGTCGGAAGACACGCCGCAGACGGTCATCGACAAGGTGTTCGTTCAGTCCGTCCAGACATTGCAGTACACGCAGCGCCTGCTCCAGCATAAGACCATGACGGACGCGGCGGCGGTCCTGCGCGGCGCGGACCGGATCCTGATCTTTGCGTCGGGCGGTTCCGCGGCTACCGGACTGGACCTGCGGCATAAACTCCTACGGCTGGGCCTTCCGGCTGCGGCTTACTCGGATGCCCATATGCAGGAGATCGCAGCGTCCGGCTGCCGGCCCGGATGCGTCGTCGTGGCGATCAGCCATTCGGGCAGTTCGGTCGATGTGGTCGACAGCGCACGGCACGCCAGGGAAAAAGGCGCTGTCGTGATCGGACTGACCAAGGCCGGAAAATCCCCGCTGTCCAAGATCGCGGATCACTTGCTGACGACGGCTTCGCCCGAGACACAGCTGCATGTCAACGCGATCTCGTCCCGCATCGCGCAGATGGCGATCATCGACTGCCTCTATACGCTGATCGCTATCGCGATGCCGGGCGTTTCGGAGCGCTTCTATGAGATCGAAAAGGCGCTGGAATCCCTGAAATACTGACCGAGACGGAATCGAGCAGAAGGAATGCGCATCTCGATCAAATAGTAATACCTGGAACAAGACCGGGCACTGCCGAAAGGCGGTGCCCTTTTTTTTCTTGCATGTTTTTTTGAAAACAGTTCCGTATACGTGAAATAAAGAATCAAAAAATGAGCAAAAAAATTGACAGATATATTTCAAGATGCTATAGTGGTCCTATCAGGGCACTTTCCGGATGCGTGGCCGCAAAGGAGAGTGAACTGAAAAACAATTTATATGAGGAGGTTAGAAGATGGTTAAGAAATGTTTGGCAGTGTTCCTTGCTCTGGTCCTGACAGTCGGCCTGCTGGCCGCCTGCGGACAGAAGACGCCGGAAACCACGGCGGCGCCGCAGACGTTGGCTCCGACCGAGGCGGCGACCGATGCACCTACGCAGGCTCCCGAGCCCCAGAAGAGCTTCCACATCGGCATCCTGATCTTTGACTACTCCAACGACTATATCAATTATGTCCGCAAGGGCCTCGAGGCGGCCGCGGACGCAGCCGGCGTCACCTATCAGGAAGCGAACGCGGAAAACAACCAGCCTACGATGAATGACCAGATGGACCAGATCTACTCCAAGGGCGTGGACGGCTTCTGCCTGGCACCGGTGGAGTCCGGCGCGTCCGCGACGATGATCGACAAGGTCCGCGCCGAGAACATGCCGATCGTATTCGTGAACCGTCAGCCTACGGATGAAGTCCTGCTGAGCTATGATCACACCTACTATGTGGGCTGCGCCGTCAAGATGCCCGGTGTGCAGCAGTTCCAGATGATCGAGGAGGATTTCAAGGCGGATCCGACGATGGATAAGAACGGCGACGGCAAGATTCAGTTCGTCCTGATGAAGGGTCAGAACGGACATGAGAGCTCGGAGCAGCGCCTGATCGGTGCAAACGAGGTCATCGCGGCATCGGATCTGGAATGGGATGAGCTGGATATGCAGGTGTGCGAGTGGAACACGGCCAAGGCCAAGGATCAGATGGACGCCTGGATCTCCCGGTACGGTGACCAGATCGAAGTCGTGGCCTCCCAGAACGACGCCATGGCGCTGGGCGCTATCGAGGCGCTGCGCGGCGCCGGCATGGTGCTTCCGGTCTACGGGATCAACTGTCTGCAGTCCGCTCTGGAAGCCATGGAAAAGGGCGATCTGCGCGGCTCGGTCAAGACCGACATGCTGCTCGAAGGCAGCGTGACGTTCCAGGTCATGTACAATATGCTGAACGGCGATCCGGCCGATAAGGACGTCGTCGCGGAGTATCAGCCGGAGGTCAAGGCCTTCCGCGTCCCGACCGTCCCGATCCGTATGAACAATATCGACGAAGCCTGGGAGATGTACCGGTAAGAACTGTCTGCGGCAGGCGGAGAAGACCTTTTTCCGCCTGCCTGCTTTTTACTTTGCTATGAAATAAAATTTCCTGATTTCGAATCGATAATTGACGCTGACAAGTCTGAATGATATGATATATATGACAGACATGGCATTTGCCGCCGGCGGGCCCGCTTTGCTCCGGAGCCCCGGAAACACCATGAAGGAGGACCTTTGCATATGAATGATTATATGCTCCGACAGATCTGCTTCGAGCTGGAGGACGCGGTGGGAAGAGAGAACCTCTCGCTGCGGCTCAGCGACAAGATCTCACACAGTGTGGATAATTTCTGGCTGCCGCGCATGTACGCGGACCGCGGGCTTGTCCCGCCGCTCCCCGACATCGTGGTCTATCCGGGAAGCACGGAGGAAGTATCCAAGGTCCTCGTGATCGCGAATTATTATAAGGTCCCGGTCTATCCGTGGGGCGGCGGCGCCGGCTCGCAGGGCGGAGCGCTCCCCCTGAAGGGCGGGATCCTGCTGGACACCAAACGAATGAACCGGGTGCTGGATTTTGATGAAGAATCGATGATGGTGACGGCGCAGACCGGCATCATCTATTCGCAGCTCGAATACTATGCCAACGAGCGCGGCTATTCGCTGATGCATTATCCGAGCTCGATCAACTGCTCGACGCTCGGCGGGTTCCTCGCGCATAACGGCATCGGTGTCCTGAGCACCAAATACGGCAAGATCGACGACCAGTGCATCAACGTGAACCTGGTCATCCCGAACGGCAAGGTCCTGCATTCGGCCCCGGTCCCGAAGCATTCCTCGGGCCCGGATCTCAAGCATATGTTCCTCGGGTCGGAAGGTACGCTCGGCGTGATGACCGAAGCGACGATGAAACTGTACCGCAAGCCGGAATGCCGGCGCTTCCGCGCCTTCCTGTTCCCGGACGTCGCGTCGGGCTTCAAGGCCGGCCGCGATATGCTTCAGGTCATCCGGCCGTCGGTCATCCGGCTCTATGATGAAGAAGAGACCAAGACCCAGATCAAGAAGGTGCTGGGCTTTGCCAAGCCGGGCGCTTTCATGAACGTCGCCATCGAAGGCATGACGGACATGGTGGACGTGGAAGAAAAGCACATGCTGGAGATCTGCCGTTCTTACGGCGCGGAGGATCTGGGCTCGGATTACGGTGAAAAATGGTGGGACAGCCGGCTGACGTTCTATTTCCCGGACAAGGCGCTCGATTTCCCGCTGATGTTCGGCACCATGGACACGATCGTCCGGTACCGGGATATCGACAAGGTCTACTGGGCCATGAAGAAGGCGACCGAAGCGTTCGAGGGCGTGCGGTTCATCGCTCATTTCTCGCACTGGTATGAATGGGGCTGCACGATGTATGACCGCTTTATCATGGAGGATCCGCCGCAGGATCCCGATGAGGCGTTCCGTCTGCACAACCGGATCTGGAACGCGGGCGTGCGGGCCGCGATCTCGTGCGGCGGCGTCGTCAACGATCATCACGGCGTCGGCACCAAGCTGGGCCGCCTGATGAAGGAGCAGTACGGAGACAGCATGATCGTCTTCGAGAGCCTGAAGAAGGCGCTGGATCCAAACGGGATCATGAATCCGTATAAGATGGGCGTGTAAGGGAGGAGAGCGATCATGTTACTGAGCAAGGAAAGTCTTCATACGGTCGCCGCGTGCCGCTTCTGTACGATGTGCCGGCACCTCTGCCCGCTGGGCCTCGCGCTCGGCAAGGAACTCAACAACCCGCGCGCCAAGGCCCTGCTGATGGAAATGGTGCAGAAACGGTCGCTCGACGAAGCGGAGACAGCGGCCGATATGTTCGAATGCTGCCTGTGCGGCGCCTGCTCCGCAAACTGTGAGACCGGCTATGAACCTCCGGTCTTCATCCGCGAGGCCCGCGGTCAGCTGATCGGAGACGGCCTCGCGCCGGAGAACGTGACGCGCGCCCTCGACGGTCTGCTGGAGCACGGAACATTGTACGGGATGACCGGCGAAGATGCGCTCGCGCAGCACGGCCGGTTTGAGAAGAAGGACGCGCCGGTTCTGCTGTATGTCGGCGGCCTGGCGGCTGTCAAAGCCTGGCCGATGGTGCAGGCCTTTATGAGCCTTCTCGGCAAGGCCGGGATCGAATTTGATGTATTTGCCGAGAACGTGAGCACCGGCTCTGCCGAATACGACTTCCTCGGCGATCTGAAAGATGTGCGCGACATCGCGGCCGCCTGCGCGGACAAGCTGAATGCGTATGAAAAGGCGGAGACCGTTATCGTGCTCAATCCGAGCGACGCACGCATGATGCGGCAGCAGTTTTCCGACTGGGGCATCGGCCTGAGAGCGGACGTGCGCACGGCCACCGCGTTTGCGGCGGAGCTGGTAGCGGACGGGAAACTGGTCCCGGAAAAACAGACCCGGACCGTGACGCTGCATGATCCGGCCCGTCTGGCCCGCGATCTGCAGGAAACGGAGCCGGCCCGGACCGTGCTGGTCGCCATGGGCTATACCGTGAAAGAAATGTGGCAGAGCAAAAAGCTGACCCGCTGTACGGGCGGGGAAGTGCTCGCTTCGTATGCCCCGGAGATCATCCGGAAAACGGCAGCCGCGCGGATGGAGGACGCCGCGGGGACCGGCGCGCAGGCGCTTGTCTGTGTCTGCCCGGCCTGCGAAGCCGATCTGTCCGTCTGCACGGACGGGATCCCGGTCGAGGATCTGTTCGTGCTGCTGGACCGTCAGTGCGCGTAAACGGCGTACATAAAGGAGAAACATGAAGATCGCTGTCTGTATGAAAGCGGTCCTGGATACATCGCGCGGGGACGCGGGGGCCGCTTTGGGCCTCGGGCAGGGACCGGAAGACCGGACGATCCGGACGGCGGCCAATACGATCGCCAATCCGTTCGATCAGGTGGCCCTTGAGGCCGCGCTGTCGCTCCCGCTTCCCGGAAGCCGCGAGGTGACGGTCCTTTCGATGGGACCGC